>DSDH01000642.1 GCA_011055475.1 Phycisphaerales bacterium
GAGCGGTTTGGCCGAGCCACGGCCAATGCCCTGTCGGCCAGCGAGATTCGAATCAACGTCCCGCCCCGTTATCGTGACCTCCGACAGAAGTTCCTGGCGCTTCTTCGTCAGGTGTATCTGCCCGATGCGACCGCGCCGGAATCGCAGCGCATCGCGGCGTTGGTTGAGGCGTTGGTGACGGGGCCGGAGAGGATGGGACCCGAGCTGGCGTTGGAGGCCATCGGGCGTCGAGCCGCGGAGGCATTGGCGGGGCTTTTGGCCGCCGAAGATCCCGCCGTTCGGTTCGGTGCGGCCCGGTGCCTGATGAATGTGGGCGATGATCGCGGGCTGAAGGTGCTTGAGGCGTTTGCGACGGATCCGGCCCTGGGGCGACGTTTGGAGGCCATCGAGGCGATCGGGAGGGGAGCCGACCGGAGCGTGGCGGCGCCGATTCTTCGACGGCTTGTCGCGGAGGAGGACTTTGAGGTCCGCTTGGCGGCGTATCGGCAACTGCGGCGTTTGGAGGACCTGTCCATTCGTCGGGTGCTGGTCGGCGGCGACTTCTTCGTGGAGACCGTGGATGGGGGCGGGCCCAAGGTGGTCTACGTGTCACGGCGGGGAAGTCCGCGGGTGGTGGTTTTCGGCGCGCCGGCGCCCTGCGCGCCCAACGTGTTTTTCGAGAGTTCCGACAAGCGGGTAATCATTAACGCTCGGCCCGATGACGCGTACGTGTCGCTGGTCCGAAAGGACCCGCGTTTTCCGCGTCCGGTGGGGCCCCTTCGGAGCAAGCGGACGGCGTCGGACGTGGTTCGCACGCTCTGCGAGCGGCTGGAGGTAACGGGCGCGCCGACGGTTCGCCCGGGATTGAACATTCCTTACTGCGACGCCGTGGCGATGGTCCAGGCCATGTGCGAGGCAGGCATGATCGAGGCCGAATTCAAGGCCAGCCCTCTGACGGAGGTCGGGCCGCCGAAGACGGATGCCGCCTCGCCCCAGGAAGGGTCGGGGGCGGACACGGATGGAGCACAACCAGTCGGGCAGGGAGGCGATGCATGAAGCTGGAGAAAGTCGTATTGAACGGCTTCAAGAGTTTTGCGGACAAGACGGAGTTTTCGTTTGACCAGGCGATCACGGCGATCGTCGGCCCCAACGGCTGCGGCAAGAGCAACGTCGTGGACGCGGTCAAGTGGGTCTTGGGCAGCCAAAGCCCGAAGCAGTTGCGCAGCGGTCAGATGGCCGACGTGATCTTCAGCGGGTCCAGCAGCCGCAAACCCAGCGGCATGGCGCAGGTCTCGCTGCTCTTCTCGGATGTGCGAGGATTGGGGATCGAGCAGGATGAGCTGGAGATCGCACGCCGGCTCTATCGCAGCGGAGACAGCGAGTACCTCATTAACGGCCGGCCCTGTCGCCTGCGGGACGTGCGCGAGCTGTTCATGGATACCGGCGTGGGGGTCAACGCCTACTCGATCATCGAACAGGGGCAGATCGACCAGTTGCTGACCGCCTCCAAGGTGGACCGTCGCGTGATTTTCGAGGAGGCCGCCGGGATCAGTCGCTTTAAGGCCCACAAGAAGGAGGCCCTGCGCAAGCTGGAGCGGACGGAGCAGAACCTGCTGCGGCTGGCGGACATCGTCACGGAGATCCAGCGGCAGTTACGCAGCGTCAAGCTGCAGGCGGGCAAGGCGCGGAGTTACCTGGAGTACAGTGAGCGGCTCAAATCGCTGCGGGTGAACTTCTCGCTGGGCGAATATGACCGAATCGTCCGGGCCAGGCAGGATCGCCGCGGTGCGCTGGACGGGGCCGAAGGGCGCTTCGGGCAGGTGGCGGCGGAGGTCTCGCGGCACGATGCGTCGCTGAGCGAGATCGGCTCGCAACTGTTGGAGTCGGAAGGGCAGATCAACCGTTGGGACAATACGCTGGTGGCCGCCACCAGTAAGATCGAGCAGCAGCGGGAGCGGATCGGGTTCTTACGCAATCGCGTCGAGGAGCTCATGCGGCGCAAGGCCCGGGCGGCGGAACAGATCCGAACGCTGGGGGAACGCAGCGGGCTGCTGCGGCGGCAGTTGGCGACCAGCCGCGAGGAGCTGGAGCAGATCAGCCGGGCCTATGAGGAACAGAGTGCCGCTCTCAAGCAGCTCGACGAGGCGGCCGAAGAGGCGGCCCGTCGGCTCGGCGGACTCAAGGCGGAGTTGGACGATGAGAAGTCCGGCATCATCGACATCGTGCGCCGTACCGCCCAGTTGCACAATGAAATCCAGAGCATGACGACCTATCGCGACAACCTCAGTGGCCAAGTGAGCCGATTGAGTGATCGCGCCGAAGCGGCCCGGCGGCAACTGAGCGAGCTGCTCATGCAAAAGGCCCAGTGCGAGGCCAAGCGGCAGGATATCGAAGTCGTCCTGGCCGAGTTGCAGGCCGGTCTCGAGGCCAAACGCCGGCAGATGGAGGCGATCGACGCGGAGGTGGCCGCCGCCTCCGGGGCCCTCGTCGAGGCCAAGGAGCGGCGCAGCGGACTGCTCAGCGAGCTCGGCGTGCTGCGGGATATGGAGGCCAAGCGGGAGGGACTCAGCGAGGCCCTGAAGGGGATTCTCGAGCGCCGCACCGCGGACGGCGACGGGCGGTTCTCGTACGTCGATGGGATCGTGGCGGATATCATCCGGGCCGACGCCGCGCACGCGGAGATCGTCGAGGCCGCCCTGGAAGGGCAGGCCGACGCCCTCGTGGTACAGAGCACGGGCACGTTTCTGGCCGACGAGGAAATGCAACGTTCTCTGGACAGCCGGGTCAGCGTCATCTGCTCGGATCGGGTCGAGCCTTTCGTCGAGACCCATGATCTGTCGCGGTACGCCGGGGTGCTGGGTCGCGTGGTGGAGTTCGTGGAATACGACAGCCGTCACGCGCGCCTGGCCTGGAGCCTGCTGGGGCACGTGATCGTGGTGGACGGCTTGGATACGGCGATGGAGCTGTCGCGTCGGCTGGGCCGGCGCTACCGGTTCGTCACGACCGACGGGCAGGTGTTCGACGGCCGGCACGGCCTGCGCATCGGGCCGATGGGCAAGAGCACCGGCCTGATCTCCCGGAAAAGCCGGATCGGCGAGTTGGAGCGTCAGGTCGCGACGATCGCCGGCGAAATCGAGCGGCTGGAATCGCACCGCAAGGCCCAGGGCCAGGAAAGCGAACGCTTGGCCCGCCTGTGCAAGGACTTCCGCACGAGCATCTACGAGGCCAGCACGGAGAAGGTGGACGTCGAATCGAACCTGCGCGTGCTGGAGCAGGATATCCAGCGGCTGCGGCGTGAGACGCCGTTGCTGGAAAGTGAGATCCAGACGCTGGAAGAGGAGATCCGCCAGTCCGTCCAGCGGGAGCACGATTCACAGCAGCGCTTGCAGGAGCTGGAGCAGGTCAATGCGGAACGGTCGGCCCGCATCGAGACTCTGGGCCGGGAGGTGGAGGAGGCCGAGGCGGTGGTGGCCTCGCACGCCGCGCGGCGGACCGAGGTGAAGGTGCGGATCGGGCAGTTGGCCGAGCAGCAGCGGTCACTGCGCCAGCAGATGGCCGCCCTGGAAAGCCAGTTGCAGCACAGCCGCATGGGGCTGGAATCGGCCCGGACGGAGGTGCTCACGTGCGACGAGCAGGCCACCCAGGCCGAGCGGGCGATCCTGGCCAGTGAGAGCACGGTCAGCGAGTTGTACCTTGAAAAAGACAAGGCCCAGGCCCTCAGCGCCCGGCTGCACGCGGCGGTGGAGCGGCTGCTGACCGAGCAAAAGCAGACCGAGCAGCGGTTGCGCACCTGCCGGGCCGAGCAGGCCCAGGTGGAAGAGGAGATGCACGCGCTGAAGGTCGAGCTGGGTCAGTTGCAGGTGAAGGAGGAGGACCTGTGCCAGCGCGTGCGGGAGGAGTTGGGGATTGAATTGGCCCAGGCCTATGAGGGATTCGAGCAGAAGAGCGTGGACTGGGAGGCGGTGCGGGAGGAGATCGCCCAGTTGCGCGAGAAGATCGATCGGCTGGGTAACGTGAACCTGGACGCCATCGGCCAGTTGGAGGAACTGGAACAGCGGTACGAATTCCTCAGCGCGCAGGTGGAGGATCTCAACCGCAGCAAGACGCAGTTGCAGCAGTTGATCGCGCGGATCGACAAGGAAAGCCGCGAGAAGTTCCGGGTGACGTTCGAGCAGATTCGCGAGAACTTCCAGGAGGTCTTCCGCAAGCTGTTCGGCGGGGGCAAGGCGGATATCCTGCTGGAGGATCCGGAGGATCTGCTGGAAAGCGGCGTCGAGATCATCGCGCGGCCGCCCGGCAAGGAGACCCGCAGCCTGAGTCTGCTGAGCGGTGGCGAGAAGACCATGACCGCGATCAGTCTGCTGTTCGCCGTGTTCAAGACCAAGCCCTCGCCGTTCTGCTTCCTGGATGAGGTCGACGCGGCCCTGGATGAGGCGAACAACGAGCGGTTCAACCGTATCGTGCAGGAGTTCAAGAAGACCTCGCAGTTTATCATGATCACGCACGCCAAGCGCACGATGAGCATTGCCGACATGCTGTACGGCGTGACGATGCAGACCAAGGGCGTCAGCAAGAAGATCAGCGTGCAGTTCGATTCGGTCGAGACCGCGCCGGAGCCGGCCGTGGCGTAGGGGCAGACGGCATCCAGCGAGCCGGTGTCCGGCAAACGGCCGTCCGAGGAGCGCCCAAGCGATGGGCCGACTCGCAGACCGTCGTGAGGGTGGACCGCCTCGTGAATGAGGCACCCTCGTCGATCAGGGGCGTCGATGGCGAATGGGGCCGGGGCCGTGATGGAGATCACCTTCCCGAGAAAGCACCGCTTGTTGTGGGCCGTCGGGATCGACTTCGCGGCCAAGACCCAGCACAGGCTGATCATCGAGCCTTTTGTGTTTCCGGTTGAGGACCAGGCCGATCGCGTCATCTGCGGTGCGTACGTCGCCGATGCCGTGATGTCCCATTGGGTGTACATCGGTTTTCAGGAGGGGGGAACGCCTTTTGGATTTCGAACCGAGAAACACGCCCATGCGTTCACCTGGCCGGCCGAGGCCGACCGCGTCTCGGAGCTGACGGCGGACCTCGTGGCGAGTATTGACCGGCATTTGGCCGCGACGCGTCCCGCCCGGGCGTATAGGTTCGTCAATTGGCGGACTTGGGGTGATTGGGGCCTTTTCGAACAGAACGTCGACGGTGACCTGCTGGCGCTGCGGCAATGGGTCGATGCTGCTGCCGCCGAACGTCGATACACCCGTGGGCCCCGGCGCCGAGCCGGCGCTCCGTCGGCCCGAAGCGCCCTGGACCGGCTCTTGGCCCGCCACGCCCCGCACCTGCTCGAATAGGGCTCAGCCTCGACGGGCGGTCCACGCCCCGTGGGACTACCGTTGCACGGGCCTTACGGTCCCGCAAGCGGGCTTGGTGGGACGTCTACGGACCGTCCGCGAGTTCGTGCGGCAACTCATCGTACCCATGCGCGGCGGGTTGTGGTTCGGCGGGCTTGCTGCTATAATCCCGTGGCAAGTGTGGAATGATGTGTTTTTTGGCAGGTACCATGACGAAACTGGATGAACACCGGCTAGATAATGGAC
>DSDH01000474.1 GCA_011055475.1 Phycisphaerales bacterium
GTGGAGCCGTCGGACAGGATCAGCTCGATGGAACCGGGCCGTTCCCAGACCGTGCCGCTGTTGCGCGGATTCGAGTAGATGCCCGACGGCCCGAACAGGTCGTCCCGGTCCATCACCAGGGACATCGTCGGCAACGAGCGCAGGTCGGAAACTATGGTATCCGCGTGTGCGCTGACGTGTGTCGGGTTCATGGCGTAGTCGGCGGCGGCCGAGCCCCACGAGGAGGGAAAGCCGGGCGGGCTGGCGGGCTGTTGAATGACGTCGTTGAGGAAGATGTAGGTCTGCGTGTCGACGTTGCTGGGAATCCAGCCGGGCTTATGGGCGAGGGCGCGAAGCGTGGTCGTGGTGCTGATGATCACCGGCTGGGCCGGATCGTAAATCTGGCCGTGGGTCTCGGATGGTGCGCTGCCGTCGGTGGTGTAGCGGATGGTCGCGCCCTCGGTGTCCGTGGTGATCTCGACCTGGAAGGGGTTCTCGAAGAAGCCGCGGTCGATGTTGAACTTCGTATCGCCGACCAGACCGACCGCGCCGGAGACGTTGAACGCGCCGGGGGTGGGCTGCGTGAAGTACTGCGGCACGCCCAGACCGCTGGCGGCCAGAAGCTCGGCCTGGAGCAGGAAATCTCCGTCGGCGGCCGCGTCGTTCAGACCGTGGACCGCCAGAACATTGGTGCCTTCCCGCAGGAGATGCAGGTAGTCCGAGACATCGAGGCTAACCCAGTCGAGGGCCTGCTCTTCGGGCCGATCGGATGGGGCGTGGGCGTTCCAGGCGGCGATTGCCGGGGCGTTGTCCCGGGCGATCTCCACGCCGTTGAGGTAGGCGACGAAGCCGTCTTCGTAACGAACACGCAGCGTGAGCGTGTTGAAGAGGTCCCGTTCGCCGGCGTCGAGCTCGAAGGCCTGCCGTGACCAGAGCGACGCGTTGACGCCCAGCATCTCGTCCTGCAGGGCCGAGCCGCGGATGCCGCCCTGAAGCATGAAGACGTCGAAGCTGTAGGCCTTGCGCCCTTCGGGGCTGCCGGGATCGGCCTCGGCGCGAACGGTGAACGCGCCGTCGGCGGCGCGGATGCCGCTCCACCGGGCGACGTAGCCCTCTTCGTAGTTGTCGCCGGTGTTGAATCGGACGCGGTTGTCGGCCAGCACGTCCACCCCCGGCGTACTCGCATTCGCATAGCTGTCGGTGCCCAGCAGGGTATAGATCGTGTTCCGATCGTCGTAGTTGCACCGGGCCGCCGACGTCGCGAAGGTGTACTCGGTCATCGGATCCAGGCCGCTGAAGGTCAGGTCGATGGTCCAGCCCACGTTGCCGTAGTAGATCACGCCGGTCATGTCGGTGATGCCGTGGAAGGTGTTGTACGCGTCGGTGCCGGGCGCGCAATCATGGCCGCCGTTGGCCGCATCGGGCTGCCAGTTGACGTCGCCGGTCTGCGTGAACGTGACCGTAACGGGCATCTCCTGGCCGGTGTTGTGATCGACGAGCGGGCCGCTGGTCAGGCCGGGAAAGGCGCTGCCGATCCCATAGGTGGTGACGTGGTCGCCGATGTATTGATCCTCCCGCCAGATGCAGTCGTTGTAGGCGACCATCGGTTCGGCGCCGAGGCCGAAGCCCAGGGCGGCCGTGGAACGCGGCCAGGTGGCGTCGGAGTAGTCATAAGAGGTCCAGTCAAGGCCGGCGTCGGCCTCGCTCGGGACGCGATAGGCCACCGGCTGGCCCGTGGCGACAAGGCTGCGGGAGTATTGATGCAGACCGTAGGAGATGTCGGACAACTGATCGGGAAAGGTCGGCTCATAGTCGTGGGCGATGGTGTGGCCATCCGGATAGACCAGGGCCAGGTAGTGCGGATTGTCGGCGTTCAACCGGAAGTCGGTGTGCAGCTCGGCGCCCGCGGTTGCCCGGTTCTTGCCCGAGGCAAAGACCACGAGAAACGCGCCGGGCTCCAGCGACACGCCATCGGGGAATCGCCAGCCGGCCGGCTCATCGGGATCAATGGTGAGATACCACCCACCCAATTCAATGGGCACCTCGGCGGTATTGTGAATCTCGATCCAGTCGGACGAGTCGCCGTCCTCGTCGAGCAGCTCGCCGGCTTCGAGGGGCTCCTTGCTGCCGTTGCTGGCCATGAACTCGCTGATGACCAGCGACTGGGCGCGGCGGTCCCATTGTTCGGCCAGCAGACCCAAATCGGCCAAGTCAACCCCGTTCTGCCCATCCAGATCGGCCGGGCAGCCCGGAATCTCACACGCCGGATCGAGCCAGTCCTCGGCCAGCGCGCGCAAGTCCTGCAGATCGACCGCGTTGTCCCCGGTAATGTCGGCGGTGAGGCGCTCGGCGGCAACGATTGCGGCAAGACCGCTGAGAAGCAGCGCAAACAGGGTAAACGAATACAGGTGGGTGCGATGGGCAAGATGCGTCACGTTAGGATCCTCGGGCGATACTGTCGGTTCTCGCTCTGCGTGCCGGCGCAGAAACACCCCCTTTCCCCTCCTGCGGGGCCGAGGCCGCCTGTCACCAGACGCCCGTCCCAGATTTATTATACGACATTTGACCCCGAATTTCAACCCCGCGCGATTCCCGGGGTTTCTCCGGGCCACAGCAGGCGAGCCCCCTGGCCGGGACGGGGCGGCCGGTGCAAAATCGACCGGGCCACTTGTCCGGCCGCAGAGGGGTGGGTATACTCACCGCAGCGTGAGGAAAAGGGAATTTCACAGCAATTTGCAGGGAATCCGATGAGCCGCATTCGGACCACGGCGCATGCCGCTCGGACCCGATCAACCCAGGCCCGCGACGTGGCCGGGCCGGTCGGCACCCCGGCGTTGGCGGGCAAAGCCTACCATTTTGTCGGGGCCGGCGGTGTGGGGATGAGCGGTCTGGCCAAGCTGCTTTTGCAGAACGGCGCGACCGTGGTCGGCTCGGACATGGAAGACAGCACGGTGGCGGCCGATCTACGGCGCCGCGGCGCGACGATTCATATCGGCCATGCCGCCGCACATCTGCGGCCCGATTGCGATGCCGTGGTGATCAGTGCGGCCATCAAGCCGCTCAATCCGGAATTGCAGGCCGCCCAGGCCGCCGGGCTGGAGGTGGTCAAATACGCCCAGATGCTCGGGCGGCTGATGGACCGCTACGAGGGCATTGCGGTCTGCGGAACGCACGGCAAGAGCACGACCAGCGCCTGGCTGGCGTGGGTGCTGCAACAGGTCGGGGCCGCGCCGAGCTTCATCATCGGCGCCAACGTGCCGCAACTGCACGGCAGCAGCGGCGTTGGCCGCGAGGGCGGCTGGTTCGTGGCCGAGGCGTGCGAGTACGACCGCAGCTTCCTGAACCTCCACCCGCGGATCGGCGTGATGCTGAACATCGAGGCCGATCACCTGGATTACTACGCCGATGAGAATGAGATCGTCGAGGCATTCACCACGTTTGCACAGGGGATTCGGCCGGACGGGGTCCTGATCGTCAACGGCCGGGACGCCAATGTCGCCAGGGTGCGTCGCGCCCTGGACGGCCGACGCCGGATCATCACGTTCGGTCCGGATGGGGAATTCAATTATACCGCACGCAACCTCTGCCTGGAGGACGGGCTGTATCGGTTCGACGCCTTCGAAGGCGCGCGGCGACTGGGTGTCGTGCACCTGGCGGTGCCCGGCGAGCACAACGTGAGCAACGCGTTGGCGGTCTTGGCCGCGGCGCGGGCCTGCGGTTGTGACGCGGCGGAGGTCCTGGCAACGCTGGGAACGTTCACCGGTGTGGATCGGCGACTGATGCTCAAGGACCGCCACGCCGGAATCGCGGTGCTGGACGATTACGCCCATCACCCGACCGAGATCCGCGCCTCGCTGCAGGCCATCCGCGAGTGGTTCGCGCCGCGTCGCTTGTGGTGCGTGTTTCAGCCGCACCAGTACAGCCGGACGCGGTTTTTGCTGGAGGATTTCGCCGACAGTTTCGCCCGGGCCGACGTGACGATCGTCCCGGAGATTTATTTCGTTCGTGACACGGTCGAGTCTCGACAGTGTGTCAACGCCGAGGTCCTCGTGGAGCGGATTCGCGAGCACGGCAGCCAGGCCGTGTTCATCCCGGACTTCGCGTCAATCGTGGCGTATCTCAAGGCCCACGTGGCCGACGGGGACCTGGTCGTCACCATGGGGGCCGGGCCGGTTTGGAAGGTTGCCGATGAGTATCTTCAGTGGCTTAGAGAAGATCGTTAGGACTCACTGCCCGTTGTCGAGTTTCACGTGGTACGGCCTGGGCGGGCCGGCGGACTACTTCGTCATGCCGGAAACGGTCGAGCAGTTGACCGAGGTGATGCGGCGGTGCGAGGAGAACGCGCTTCCGCTGCGCGTGCTGGGACACGGCTCAAACCTGCTGGTGCGGGACGAGGGCGTGCCGGGCGTGGTGCTTCGGCTGGATCAGCCCCGATTCGCACAGGTGGAGTACGCGGGCAGCCGGGTGACGGCCGGGGCCGGCGCGGCGCTGAGCCGCCTGGTGCTGGATTGCGTTCGCAAGGGCCTGGCGGGCCTGGAGCCCCTGACGGGCATCCCCGGCTCGGTGGGCGGCGCGGTGAAGATGAACGCGGGGGGCAACTTCGGCGACATCGGGGCGTCGGTGGAGCGGGTGCAACTAATGGACACGCACGGCCGCGTCTTCGAACGGGTCAAGCCGGACCTGTCGTTTGACTACCGCCGGGTCAACCTGACCGCCCCGGTGATCCTGTCGGCGACCCTGCAACTGAGCGAGGCCGAGCCCGACACGATCCTGCGGACGGTCAAGGAGATCTGGATCTACAAGAAGAACACCCAGCCGCTGAACATGCGCAACGCCGGCTGCGTGTTCAAGAACCCCCGCCAGCTCAGCGCCGGGGCGCTGATCGACCGCGCGGGCCTCAAAGGCGCACAGGTCGGCGGCGCGAAGGTCAGCGAGAAACACGGCAACTTCATCCTCGCCGAGGCGGGTTGCACGAGCCGCGACGTGCTGGAGCTGATCGACACGATCCGGTCCCGCGTGCGGGACAGCTTCGGCATCGAGCTGGAATTGGAGCTGGAGATCTGGTAGCCGGCCGCGCGACGTGTCGCGCCGTGCGTCCGCCAAACAAAACGGTCATGAATCCAAGGATCGCCCCGGACAAACCGTTGCTCGAACGACGCATCGCGGTCCTCGCGGGTGGGATCGGCGCCGAGCGGGAGGTCTCCCTCCAAAGCGGCAAGCACATCGCCGCGGCGGTGGCGGCCGCGGGCTTCGACGTCCTGACCTCCGACATCCGGCCCGATGATCTCCACGTCCTCGACGAGCCGAGCATTGACGTGTTCTTCCTGGCGCTGCATGGCCAGTTCGGCGAGGATGGACAGCTTCAGGGGATTCTCGAACAGCGGCGACTGGTATTCACCGGGTCGGGCTCCCAGGCCAGCCGTCTGGCCTTCGACAAGGCCGCCGCCAAGGAGGTGTTCGGCCGCGCCGGCGCATCCGTGCCGCGACACGTGCACCTCAAAGACCCCTCCGACCGGACGGGGCTGAAGGATCGCGTCACGGCGTTGGGCGACCGTTTCGTGGTCAAGCCGGCCGGTCA
>DSDH01000572.1 GCA_011055475.1 Phycisphaerales bacterium
GGCGAGCCCATCCCCAACGAAACCGTGTACATCTCCCGGGTCCAGGGGCCCAACGGTCGGCTGGGGACCTATCACCTCGGAGGCGGCTTCGATCTGGCCCCCGTCATCGGCGGGTTAGATAACTGCATGGTCACCACGGACTTGGCAGGATGCTTTGAAGTGGCCGATCTGCTGGCCGGTGAGTACACGGTCTTCGTGAATCGTATCACCGCACGCAAAAGGGGATGGTCCGCTGAGCAGGTGCGGGTTCAGGTTCCCGAGAATGAAACCCAATCCGTCACGATGTACGCCGTTCGGGCCGGCTATCTGAACGTCGAGGTGATCGAAAAGGGGAGTGAATCCAAACCGGTGGAGGGGGTCACCGTCCGTATTGAGCCATGGGTAGGGGAGGCTCAGACCGACCCGGCTGGCCAGACGATCTCCGGGGTGTCCGATGAACAGGGCCGGGTCAAGTTCCAACTGATTCCTGGAACGTACCGGCTTGTAAGCGTAGGCAAAGACGGTCAATGGGCAGACCTCCGCGAGGACCATGTGCTGGAGATCACCTCCGGACAGACGGCTTCTGTACGCATACCGTTCACGGCTCTGCAGGGCGTGATGGGAACGGCATTTGACCCTGAGGGTAACCCGCTGGTGGGAGCTGAAGTGTTCATTCTCCCGGATCGGACCCAAGTCTCCGTGTCCGACGAAGAAGGACGATTCCTTCTGCCGGAAGAGGTCGTCGCCGAGGATCCGGATGCGCGATCCCCCGAAGCCAAGGCTCAAACAGAAACGGTCATGGATCTCGCGCGACAAGGCGCACCCGCCACGGCCATCAGAGACCTCTTGGCCGTGATGCCGAAGCCTCCACCCGATGCGCGGTTGCTTGTAGCCCGTCATGAACCACGGAAACTGTTGGGGATGCGCCTCTATGACCGTTCCACGCGGATTTCCGGGCCTTTGAAGATCCAACTGCAGCCGGAAAAGAGCGTCATCGGACGAGTTGTGGACGCCGAAGGAAAACCGATCGCCGATGCCCTGGTCGTCGTCGAGTTGGTTCGAGTTGACCTGACGGGAACTGATGAGGTCCCGTACGTGACGGTGACCGAACGCCTCAGCGACGACGAGGGGCGATTCGAGTTCCCCGCCGTGCCCCTGGAGCGCGGCCAAGTCGGCTACCGCGTCACGGCGAGCGCTACGGGTCTGGGCGAACGGGCGAAGCTTCTTAGAGAAGACCCCGCACGAGCAGGGACCGGGGGCATACCTCAAATCGATCTTGCCCCGCCAGCGATCGACCTGGGCGACTTTTTGCTCGCGCCCGCCGACCTTTCCGTCGGCGGTATCGTTGTGGACAAGTATGGCCGACCGCTTCAGAAGACAACGGTCACCCTGGAGAGCCAAGGCCAGGGATTAAAGCAGACGATGGAAACGGACCCAACGGGGAGATTCGAGTTCGACGGACTCCAGCCGGGCCCCGTGCACCTTTGGGCCGCCGTGGTATGGAAGGGGGCCGGCGCGGACGTGGAGGCTGGGACTCAGGATATTCGTATCGTATTGATGTCGGACGAAGTCACCGACGAAATCGTCGCCGACGGTTTCGCGGGCGGGGCGGCCTGTGAAATCCGTCTGGTGGACGCGGTCACCGGCGAACCCATTGTCGACAAACAAGCCCGGCTGACGATCAAGCAGGAAAGAGGCAACACGGTGTATCTTGACGTGGATAAGGATGGCCTCGGTCGGATTTGCCTGGGGCAGGGTACCCACGAGATAGGGGCTCAGCCCAAGAACTACCAATACGGCAAACGCCGAGTCACGGTCGAAGACTCACGGGTCTATCAGTGGGATATCGAGATTAAACCCAAGGCCGAGTTCGAGGCCCACCGCACGTATGGGGACGCGGTCTACCCTTCGATTCGCCGTGACGGGCAGTGGATTCAACAGACCCCCAAGCCCAGCGTGAGCACCCTTCGGGTGAACGTCAAGGATCGCAAAACGCGGGAGCCGGTGGTCGGGGCCGTTGTGGTGGTGACCTTCCGCGAGGGAAGTGGGCGATACGAGGCATCCGTGAATGAGAAGGGATATGCCAACTGCGCCATCCTCGAAGGCGGAACTTATGTCATTGAGTCTGTCCGGGCGGAGGGGTATGAGGACCTGACGCCTAATCGGACGTATCAGCTCAGCCCATGGTCGGACCGCCCGATCGAGTTTCTCCTCGAACCCCAACCGGTCTTTGTCACCGTGTCGGTCGTGGATAAGCACGGCCGTCCTGTCCCGAATGCCTGGGTGAAGCAGTGTTATCGTTTGGGTGACAAGTGGGAGCACGCAAAGCAGGGCCGGACAGATGAAGACGGACGGGTTCAATTGGAGTGGATCGCCGAGCCGGCGGAGGGCGAACCAAGGGTGGATCATTTTCTCCAGGTCAAGGACATGCGACGACCCTACGGCGTCCTCTACGCGGGAATTGTGCGGGCCCGGCAAAACGATACGATAGCTCTCCCGGAACAACCACAGGTCATCCCGAAGGGACGGATTGTGGATTCACAGGGCAGCCCCCTCGCAAAACACAACGTGAATGTCCTGTGTGTTGAGACGGGCTGGCGTCTGGATTTTGGATATGCCCAGACCGATGCCAACGGGGCCTTCGAAATCCAGCCGATGCCCGTGGGCTGGGACTACAAGGTGGTCTGTACCCACGGGGGCCAGCCCCACGAATGGCCCTTTGCCGCGGGCGAATCGGACACCGGATATTTGGACCTGGGTGACCTGGTCATGGAATGAGGCACATCGGGAACCCAAGGCCGGACCGGGTGGCATGGACGCGCCAGGGGTTTGTGGCGGGACGGATTCCGCATTTACAGGCAGACCTCTGCATGGGTGATGAGGGATTCGAACCCACGACCCGCTGATTAAGAGTCAGCTGCTCTACCGGCTGAGCTAATCACCCGTATCGCCGCAGCTTCCGGCGAAAACGCTTTTATACCCTCGGCCGGGGGGTCCTGCAAGGGGTCTTGGGCGTTTTTCCCTCCCCCGCATCAGCAGAATAGCCGGGCGGCCCGATAATGGACGCCATCCGGCTACAAGGACTCGAGGGCCCGGCGCCACCGACGGATATGCCCGTCCTCATCGGCCTGGTTCTTCTCGACGACACGGCGGGTCTCCTCGTCCCAGTCGATGCTTTCCAAAAGCTCGGCGTAATGGGCCACGGCCTTGCTCTCGACCCAGACGCCCGTCTTCAGCGTGGCCCGTCGCCCCAAAAGCCGCGACCCGAAGCCGAACGAAAAGCCCACCAGCCAATACGCCCACCGCAAACAGCTCGGCCGAAAGCCGAATTCGTACAGTTTGACCGTGAAATCCTGGTAGTGCCCCATCTCATTGCACATGGCCGCGATGAGCTGGCGGTTGAGATCATCCGGCTCCTTCGTGATCTGGTATCTGTAGATGGTCAGGGCCATGAGTTCCAGTGTGTGCAGCGTCCGCAGCCCCTTTCGGATGGCGGCCAGCCGCGGCTTGCTCATGTCGCTGCCGCGCAGGTGAAAGTCGGCCTCCCGCAACTCGGGACGGATGATCGAGATATCGTATTTTCTTTGCGACACTTCGGGCTTTTCGCTCATTCCCGTGGCTCCTTTCCAGACGGCTCCGTAAGCCATACCTGTCCTTCACCCGCCCGCAGATTCGCCTTTCGCCGGGCTGCATTCATGTACTGCCGGACCGAGAAAAGGTTTGCCCGAATCCTCGCGTTCACGGGACCCCACAAATCGCCCGGCCCGTATCACAAACGCATCCACGAAAACCCTGCTCTCGAGGCCCGCCGAATCCGGGCACAACTTCTGTGTCGACCGACCCCATCCGCTTTGCGCGGTTTCTCAGCCGGTCTCGATCCGGCGGGTCAGTTCCTCCAGTTGCGCCCGCGTCGAGGAATCGTCCTGCTGCAATTGAGCGATCTTCTGGCAGGCGTGCAGCACGGTCGAATGGTCCCGCCCGCCCAGATGACCGCCGATCTCCTCGAGGCTGTGGCGCGTCAGCGACCGGGCCAGGTACATGCAGATCTGCCGCGGCCGGGCGATGTTCTGGCTGCGTTTCTTGCTCTGCAGGTCGGCGGGCCGAACGTCGAAGTAGGCGGTCACGGCATTGATAATGTCGGTGATAGTGATCGGTTTTTGCATTGACGGCAGTTGGTCCCCCAGGGCCTGCCGGGCCAGATCCGGCGTAATCGGCTCGCCCAGTGTCTTGGCCAGGGCGTAGATCGCCGTCAGCGCTCCTTCCAACTCGCGAATGTTGGTCCGAACGTGGTGGGCGATCAGATCGGCCACGTCCTCGCCGATCTGCAGGCCCCGCAGGCGGGCCTTCTTCTGCACGATCGCCATGCGGGTTTCGTGGCCCGGCGCATCAAGTCGGGCGACCAGGCCCCATTTGAATCGGCTGATCAGGCGTTCCTCCACGCGGCCCAGGTCCGACGGGGCCGAATCGGCCGTCAGAATGATCTGTCGATGGTTGTTGTACAGTGCGTTAAAGGTGTGAAAGAACTCCTCCTGGCTCTGCTCCCGCTCGCGGAGGAACTGCACATCGTCGATGACCAGGACGTCAAGGGAACGGAGGCGACCCTGAAACTCGGGCAGCGTTCCATGTTCGATGGCGTTGATAAACGAATTGACGAACTGTTCGCAGTTCAAGAAGTCGATCCGGGCCTGCGGCTGGGTGGCGCGGACCTCGTGGCAAACGGCGTGCAGCAGATGCGTCTTGCCCAAGCCCACGTTGCCGTAGAGAAAGAGGGGATTGTAGGTCACGCCGGGGGCATGGCTGACCGCGATACAACTGGCATGGGCCAGCCGGTTGCAGGGCCCCACGACGAAGCTCTCAAAGGTGTAATCCGGGTGAATCCGCACGCCTTGGGCCGGCGCCGCGTCCACCTCGGGCCGGTGGGACTGGGTGACGACGAAACGCACGGTGACAAGGTGGCCGGTGATCCCCTGGGCGGCCTGGGTGAAGGCGTCGAGGCAGTGGTCCTCGCAGAACAGCGCGGTCGCCTCATCGGGGCAGCCGACGACAAGGGTGCCGCCGTTGAAATCGACCAGTCGCAACAAATCGAACCACGCCCGGCTGTTGGCCGGGTCCAGCGTTCGCACGCGATCCACGACCTGATCGAAAATCTCGCCTGTGTTCATGGTTCGCAAGCGGTGTCCCTGTTCCTCATGGGGCCGACCGGTTCGGGTGGCCTATCCTGCGGTGCCCGGCTCCGGAGCCGCGTCATCGGCTTCTTGCCGGACGGTCCGCACCGGGTCAACTCCCTGGGAACATATCGACGGGCCGACCGACTGTCAAAGGAAATTGGATCACCCAACAGGCCGCAGGCCGGCATCCCGCCGTCCCCATCGAGGGAACCGCTCCGCCATGGCGTGATCTAATAAGACGGCGGAGTTCCCAACACCCGACCGATCTTCTTGACAGGAACCCCGACGTCGGCTAGACAGGACCCCACGGGAGGTCGTTTTCGCCATGGCCAACGACGAAGCGGCAAACAGGAACGCTGGAGTGGGAGGGTCGCCGCCGGTGTCGATGGAGGCGACGACCGACGCGGA
>DSDH01000298.1 GCA_011055475.1 Phycisphaerales bacterium
AGCCGGACGAACGTCTCAATTCCGCGGTGAACTCATAGGACCCGGCCACCGCCCCGTTCATGCGAACCCCCACGGACGCGAAATCCAACCTGACCGTGAACGCCAGGCCCCGCAGGTCGGCCCGATCCCCCGTAATGCCCACCTCCTCGCAGGCGAGGATCGTATCACCGGGGTGTGCCGCCACGGGCGCGGCCAGCACCACGCCCAACAAGGCCAGCGCCACCTTCGCGGGTGCGGACCGGGGGGACATCAAAGAACGCTTGAGGATGTTCATGTTACGCCTCCTTCCTTCAGTCATTGACACTATAGCTTCTGATGCGAATCGATCATCCTGCGCCGCCGGCCCCACGCGGTTCCGACGCCGTTCCACAAATCCGGTCACCTCCTGCCGAGCCCTCAGGACGAGAGGGTCGGACCGCGCTGCGCACGCGGCCCGCTGCCTCCCTGTGTCGACACTTCTTCACCACCTCGGAAGCCGTCCTCTAATCGGCCGCGACCAGCGGCGGGCAGATGATGCACTCCAACCACTGCTCGGCCAGGATGGCCAGGTCCTGGACGTTGACACAACAGTCCTTGTTCAAGTCCGCCTCGGGGTAACCCCATGGCCCGCATTCGTCGTCGATGACGGTCACCGGGATTGGCGGCAGATAGCCATTCACGAAGGCCGGATTCGGGCTGATCAGGCCCAGCGAGATAAGCTCGGTGCGAATCCCGGTGGCCTCGTCGTCATCCTCGACCGTGATGTGGATAGATTGCGGAATATCCCAGTTTGACGCGTCGAAGACCAGGTCGGGCGGAGACAGGGTCAGCCGACCCCCCGGACTGCCCGGCAGGACCGCGACAAACATATCCTCCCCCGGCGACTCGGCCAGGCGTATCTGGATCGTGTCGGTCAGGCCGTCCTCGCCGACGGTCGTGTGCCCATCCGTCTGTTCGGTCTGCACCTTTTCGGGCAGGCACCACGTGTCCACCTTGAAGCGCAGCAAACGCAGGGGATAGGTCCCGACGAAGAACGCACTCAGATCGAGGGTCTCGGTCTCCGGGTTCGGCACGAGTTTCCACCGCTGGTCGATCTCCAGGAATTGCCCGGCGGAGCCGCCATACGAATGGCTCTTGTTGCGAACGACCACCTGACTGGTGGTTTGAATCGTCGCCCATTTTTTATCCGTCCGCGGATTGAACCGTGGATGGCGACGGTCGTTCTCGATCGGCACGAAGAACGTGGCCGTCAGATGAACGATTTTCGTCTCATTATCGACGTCTTCGTTCTTCAAGTGAATGGTGTGCGCGGCCAGATCATAGTAGTGCTCGATCGAGCTGGACTCCTCCTCCACGAACGTCGTGGTGCCGTCGTCGTGATGTTCGAGGTGGCCGCCGTAGGTATGATGGCCGCCGGCGCTCGGATCGGGCAGGGCCAGCGTATCCTGCGGCACGAAGGACTCGGAGACCGCGCGATTCATCGTGCCCTTGGGATTGATGAACCGGCCCTGGCGATCCAGCTCCCAGGTGACCGTTGCGGTCTTGCCGTCGTCCGGGTCATGGACCTTGACGAAGAGCCGATCCCCTTTGACCGCATAGCCGACGACGGTGACCCAATGCGCCCCGCCCCCCGGCCAGTCGATGAGCATCTCGACGTCTTCACCGGCGTCGAACTCCTTCTTGATGAAGTCAAAGGCCTTGGCCCCCTTGGCGTCCTCGTCCGGAAAGCCCCCTTTGATGATGATGGGCAGTTCCTGTTCCTTGGCGTACTTGATCTTGCCGTCCCGCATCTGGCCCGGCGACAGACCCGGGAACGGCCGCTTGTCGCTGCCGGTCATGGCCTTCATCAGCCTTCGGATGAGCTCATCCTGTTTTTCGGGCAGCAGGTCGTCGAAGCCGTGCTTCTTGGCCAGCCACAACAGCGAATTGGCGCACGAGGTGGGACCGCACTCCATCGACTTTTGTGCGATGTCCGGCATGGTGATGCGAAGGGGCGAGGCGATATCCCCTTCCGTCTGGGCCGGGTCCGTCACCACCGGCGGTCCCGCGTCCAACTCGCCTCCCGGCCCGGCCAGGGTGTCGTACAGGCCCCAGATACCGTAGCCGCCCGGCAGGATGCTGTAATCCCACAGCTCCACCATGTCGGGGGTGGGCGGATCGGACAATTCCTCATCGGAAATCATCGCCCACACCGAGTAATGAAGCCCGGGCAGCACATCGTGTTCGCCGACGTCATCGGCGGTGTCGAACACCGTCGGGTCAAACCACACGCTGTGCGAGACCTCCGTCAGGTCCGGCGACACGTGCACCGGAACGTTGCGACAGATCCATTCGAGGCCATCCTGCTGATGCAGCCAGTTGAGGTCCGTCACGACGTTGAGAAAACCCAGTCCCGTCTGGCCGGGCAGGACCTCCGGCACGTCAAAGTCCACCGTCGCCCCCACAAGCTCCGGGGCGCTGGCATAGTCCATGCGGACCAGGCGCATCTCCGTGACCACGGCCATCGGCGTCTGTGCCTGTACCCCCAGCACCCACACAGAGAGCACGACCAGGGCGTGAAAAAACCACCTCCTCTTAAACATGCGTAAGCCTCCTTTATGAGATGACGCGTGTAACATCACATCCCCACCGCCGCAAGACCCACCGTGATAGACGGCCAACGGCGCCGCCGTTCGCTAAGGTTGGTCCACGTTCGGATGGATGTCCTCCAAAAAGCCATGTCCGGTCAGGCCCGGATGATCTCCAATGATCGCCGACACCAGGGGTGGGGGGCGAATGATTGTGCGCGAGCATGGTCTACCTCCTTCCGGATCGTCCTGCATGCGTTCACTGCCAAATCGCAGGTTCTACGCGTCGAGCCGCATGGGGTTCTGAGTGGATCGCGAAAAATCTTATTTTTCTTGAGTTTTTTTTGATATGATTCTTGACAGTCTTGGTGCGGTGTTGAACTGATCGAGTCGCTCGGAATGCATCCCGATCCCACGATCTTCGCCGTATCCATACGTTGAGAGACACACGGGGCCCCAAACCGCCCCCTCCTTTTGTCCACTTTTGGCCGAGCGAGTCGGGATCGCCGAGCCGGTTCTTTGAGCATCGTTGGGTGGCATGGTCATCCGCCTCTGGTCCGCCGGAGGCGGATGGCCATGGCGTGATGCACGGGCCCGCATCTTGAGGACATGCCCACGCGAGCGTGGGCATGCCACCCGGCTAATGGGTCTGCGCAAGCCGTGACCATGCCGCCCGGCGCGATCGAGTCGGGGTGCCCCATCATCGTCATTCCGAGCGAAGCGGTGCAAAGCGCAGCGAAGCACCGCGAAGTCGAGGAATCCATTCTTCGGCGTCGCGCAGCGACACCGCTTTTGTTGTTGCGTCATGATGTTGGGTGCCTGGTTGTTAAGGCATGACGTCGGGTGCATGGCGGGTTGCGTTACGGCGTCGAGCGCCTGGTGGAGAGATCAACGTTCACCCTTATCGAAGAGAAAGCTACGGCACGATGTCGGGTGCCTTGTGGAAGGACTGTTTGAACGGATCCCTCCGCTCCGGGCCTTCGGCCCTCCGGTCGGGATGACGATGGTGGGGCCGTGCTCCGCGGGCTACGGAGGTTGCCACAGAGGGCACAGAGGGCGCAGAGGGCACAAAGGGAATCCGGGTAACCCGCCTGGGCTCTGTGGTCTCTGTGATTCTCTGTGGCTTGTCCTGCCCTTGCGTGCCGTTCATCCTGTCCGTGGTCGTGTGGCTTGCGGGGTTGCCAGCCATGCACTTCGGCCCTGCGTTGGGTGGCAGCCACTGAACCCGAAGGGTGAATTGGATGGCGCATGCCCACACTCTTGCAGAGACCCATCCCCTTCGCTGCGATCAGTGGCGGCCACCCCCCGCATTTCAGGACATGCCCACGGCCTGTCCCGACCCGTCGGGACTTGCGTGGGCATGGCGTATGCCGGATTACATCGGCGTTCTCATTCTCGCACGGAGAATCGAAAGACCGTCGTCGACTCGAAGGGCTTGCCGGGGCGCAGGACGGTCGAGGGAAAGTTCGGATGGTTGGGCGAATCGGGGAAGTGTTGCGTCTCTACGCAGAAGGCCCCGTGTTGGCCATAGGTCTTGCCATCGCGGCCCTTCAGGTCCCGCACGTGGTTGGCGGTATACAGTTGCATGCCCGGCTCGGTCGTGTGCACCTCCATCACGCGCCCGCTCGCCGGCTCGAGGACCCGCACCCGCAACGGGCACACCTCGGACGATTCATCGAATACGTAGTTGTGATCGTACCCACGCGTCTGGGTCAATTCCCCGATCCGGGCCCCGATGGGCGTCGGCTCGGTGAAGTCCAAGGGCGTACCCGCGACCGCTGCGATTTCGCCCGTGGGTATCAGCGCCCCATCGACCACCGTATAGCGACTGGCGAAAATGTGCATCACGTGATCGTACACCGGCCCGCTGCCCGCCCCGGCCAGGTTGAAGTAACTGTGATTGGTCAGGTTAATCACGGTCGGTTTGTCGCTGGTCGCGTGGTAGTCGATCCGCAGGGCGTTATCATCGCCCAACGTATACGTGACGATGCAGCAGCAATTGCCCGGAAAGCCCTCCTCGCCGTCGGCGCTGAAGGTGCTGAGGCGCACGCCGCGGCGGCCGGCCTCGGCAAACGCCGAGGCATCCCACACGACGTTGCTGAAGTTCCTGCGACCGCCGTGAATATGATGCTGTCCCGCGTTGGCGGTCACGTTGTATTCCACGCCATCGAGCGTGAACCGCGCCCCGCCGATGCGGTTCGCATAACGCCCCGTCGTGCCGCCGAAGCTGCGGTTGAGATACTCGCCCAGCGTGTCGAAGCCCAGGACGACGTCGTCGAAGTTGCCCTGCCGGTCCGGCACCCGAAGCGAAATCAACATCGCCCCGTAGTTGATAACCTTGGCCTGCAGGCCGTGGGCGTTGACTAGCGTGAAGACATCCACGTCCCGCCCCTCCGGCGTCGTGCCGAAGACGTCCCGCCGCACCGCCGGACCGCTCGTGGCGGCGTAACCAGGTGTCGATGCGCACACCGCCAGGAGCATCACCCACGCCGACCCGATCATCCGGTTCATAGTCCATCTCCTGCCAGGCTGTTCGCCCCCACCGACCGGAAGAATGATATCCGATGATCCGGTCGGCCACAACCCGTCTGTCGCCCTGGTGCCGAAGAGCGGCGGGGCGTCCACATTCGTGAAAAAACGCCCCTGGCCGAATTTGTGCTTGCGCGCGCCGCTCGCAGGCGATAGGCTGAACTATACGGTTTGTGGTGTGCGGCGTGAGGCCGGGATGGAGGTGTTCACCCTAACCTGCTGCAAGGGTATGATTGCGCGGTCCGTGAAGGGGCCTCCTTGCGCCTGGTCATGCCCGCCTCACCGCCCCGGCGGTTCGATCACCTACTTTTTCGGCAAGGAGGAAACACAATGAACAGGTCGATTCTACTTCCACTTCTGGCCCTTGTTGGGCTCTGGATGTTCGGTGGGGCTGACGCCGCGACCCTTACGGTCGATGACGACGGAGCCGGGCCGTACACCACGATCCAAGCGGCCATCAACGA
>DSDH01000185.1 GCA_011055475.1 Phycisphaerales bacterium
AGGATTCGAAAGGCCAATCCGAGCCAAGCCCGCCTCTGTGAGTCTGGGGATTCTCCGCTCGTGTGTACTCGGTTTACACAACGGGGCTGCAGGGTGTAAGGCGATGCGGAATCCACGGGAGCACAACCCTGCGGGCATCCTGGTAGCCTGCCAAGTACAACTAATGCAATGTCTGCAAGGCCATGGCGGGACGGAATCTTGTCTATCAGTTGATAAAGCATTCTCAGACAAGCAGTTGCGCTGTTTATGTATCCGCCAACATGTGCAATTTATGCACACATATCATTGACAGTCGCGGATCGCCGGGTACAATGGAATAATCGTCTTTATGGGCCCGCCTTGAGGAGGACACGCCATGAGAATACTGGTTGTGGACGCGACAAATGATATGTGCCGGCGGCTGGAGGGGCTTTTCGGTCCTTCCGGAGCGTGCGTGGTGCGCGTGAGCAACCTGGACCGCGTGCTGGAGTGCTTCGAGTCCGAGTCTTTTGACGTGCTGCTCATCGACAGCAAGGCCTTCAAGGCCGGCCGGGCCGACGGGATCGAGCTTCTTGAGGTCATCTCCACGAATAGCCCCATGACGCAGGTGATCTTCCTGGCCGAGCGTGAGGACCTGCGGACGGCGTTTTCCGCCTTGAAGGCCGGGAGCTTTCAGTACGCCAGGCTGCCTTTGTCGGACCTGGAGCTGAAGCTCCTGGTGGAGACATCCCTGGAGCGGCGGCCCGTGTATGGCGCGAACCTGCTGCTTCGGTCCAAGGCCAAGACCGTCAAGTTCCAGCAGCTCATCGGTCGCGCCCCGTCCATGCAGAACGTCTATCAGCAGATTCAGCAGGCCGCGGCGACGGATGTGCCCGTACTGATCAGCGGCGAGACCGGGACGGGCAAGGACCTGGTGGCCCAGGCGATCCATGCCCGCAGTCCGCGGGCGAAGGGCCCGTTTGTCCCCGTCAATCTCGGCGCGCTGCCGGCGGAGTTGGTGCCGGGGGAGCTTTTCGGGCATGAGAAGGGCGCGTTTACGGGGGCGATGGAACAGCGCAGCGGCAAGTTTGAGCAGGCCAACAACGGCACCATCTTTCTGGACGAGATCAACGCGATTGATGAGAAGGTGCAGGTGGGGCTCTTGCGGCTCATTGAGGAGAAGCGTTTTCATCGGCTGGGAGGGCGGCAGTCCTTCTCGTGTGATGCACGAATCATCGCCGCGACCAATGCGGACCTGCGAAGCGAGGTCAAGGCGGGGCGATTCCGCCAGGATTTGTTCTATCGTCTGGATGTCTTCCCGATTGTCGTGCCGCCCCTTCGGGCCCGGCAGGGTGACCTGACCCTGCTCATCGAGGCGTTTCTGAAGCGCTACAATACCGTCTATCAGAAGAGCCTTCTGGGCATCTCTCCGGGGTGTATGTCGCTCTTGGAGTCGTACGACTGGCCCGGCAACGTCCGGGAGCTGAAGAACGTGATCCAGCGGGGGGTCCTGATATGTGATGGCCCGGTGCTGCTGCCCGACCATCTCCCGCAGCGGATGCGGTCGCCCCAGCGTGCCCGGGGCAGGGTGGTGATCGAGTTGGGCACGCCCCTGCGGGACGTGGAGCGCGAGATGATCGCCCGGACGCTTCGGGCCGTGGGCAACAACCGTAAGAAAGCCGCCGAACTGCTGGGGATAAGCCGGCGGGCGCTCTACAACAAGCTGGCGAAATATGGCATCGACTGATCCGTGTGTGCACAAATGACACACTCGCCATAAGCCCAGGATTTCGCCAGTTCGGCCCCTTCTGCACGCTATTCGTGCCCTTGTGAGCTTCTCTCGGTGAAGGAAAGAAGTACCAGAGAATCCAGTGTGCACAATGTGCACTTGAATGGAGCGTCTTCTGTCAACCCTGTGCACATGGTGCACGGTATCCCTTCCCCCTACGGCTTGGGCAGGACGTTCAAAGGCCGTCCAGGCCCCTATCGAGTTTTCTGAGCAATCGTAAAGCGTTGTCACAAAGGCAGATGTGCAATTGTCGGCCAGTCCAGGCACGCCGCTTGTTAGGGTGTGATCCGTGGAGAAGACAGATGGGACGTTTTGCTTCACACGAGTGTTCTGAGATGGATAAGAAAGGCCATGCGGTATTGCTCTTCAGCCGGGGCCACACTCTGGATGTCCGGCCTCTGTTGAAGGAAATGGGTTTTGAGGTCGTGGCCAAGCGCAGCACGGCCGAACTCGTGGACGATCTTCGTCACGGGTCCTATCGAGCGGCCATTCTGGACCATGATGGGCTCGACCGGGACGTGCTGGAGGTCATCCTGAATATTCAGGACTTCGACCGGGAGATGCCGGTGGTCGTGATCAGCAACGCCCGGGAAATGGAGCACAAGGAATTGCTCGTTTCTCTGGGACGGATTTACCTGATCAACGCGAACGGCAGCCTAACCCAGCTTCGCCGCGGGCTGCAGGCCGCGCTGGAGCCGTTTCATGGCGGTGGTGGAGAACAGAGTCAAGCACAGTGAAAGGCGGGATATGACAAACCGGTCGCTATACCAACCCTTGCCCGACGCCGCGGTTCGGCGCGTGGCCGAGGCGGCGTTCGAGGTGCTCGCCAAATCGGGGATCAAGGTCTTTTCCGAAGCGGCCCGTGAAGCCCTGCTCGCCGCCGGCGCCGAGGCGGCCGAGGACAGGATCATCAGGCTGCCGCGCGGCCTCGTCGAGGACGCCATCGCCAGCAATCCTTCGTCCATCACGCTCTACTCGCGGGATGATGCCCGAGACGCGGTCTTGGAAAGGAACCGGGTGCACTATGGAACCGGCGGGACCGCCATCTACGTGCTCGATCCGCAGACGGGCGAGCGTCGGCCCTCCACGACCGAGGACGTGATTCTCAACGCCATGCTCGTGGATCGCCTCGAGTACGTGGATGTCTTCACGATTAACGTTTTCCCGCACGACATCGAGGACAAGGACGACATCGACGTCAACCGATTCTTCCATGCGCTGGCGAATACCCGAAAGCACGTCATGGGCGGGATCTATTCCTTTTCCGGTTGTCAGAAGGTTGTGCGGATGGCCGAGATGATCGCCGGCGGCCCCGAGGCCCTGCGCGAGAGGCCGTTTGTGTCCTTCATCACCCTGCTCATCAGCCCGTTCAAGGTGGACAAGCACTATGGGGACATGACCTGCTATCTGGCGCGGGAGGGCCTGCCCGTGGTGGTTCCGACCGAGCCGATCTGCGGGACCACCTCTCCGATCACGCTGGCGGGCAACGTGCTGACCCACGTGGCCGAGACGCTGGCGGGCATCACGCTGGTTCAGGCCGTCCGGCGGGGGGCCCCCGGGATCTGCGGGAGCGTGGGTTCCATCACCGATCTGCGGACGATGAACCATCTGGGGGGACCGATTGAGCGGGCGATGATTAACGCGGCGGTGGCCCAGATGGCCCAGTACTTTGAGCTTCCCCTGTATTCGACGGGGGGCACCACCGACGCCAAGGCGGTAGGCCCGCAGGCGACCTACGAAAGCGCCATGTCCTCGCTGCTGGTGGGCATGGCCGGGGCCAACTACATCCACGATGCGGCCGGTCTGATGGAGTCCGATCTGACGGTCTCGTACGAGAAACTCGTGCTGGACAACGAGATCCTGGGCATGTGCCACCGCGTGCTGCGAGGCATCACCGCGGACGACGACACACTGGCCCTGGACCTGATCCTCGAGAAGGGGCCTGGGCGCGACTACCTGGCCGAGGAGCATACGATTCGCCACATGCGTCGGGAGTTCTTCGTGCCCACGCTGGCCAATCGTGACCCGCGTGAGCGGACCACGCCCGACGGCACGGCCGTGGCGCGGGCGGCGGCGTTCGTGCGGGAGGTACAAGAGGCCCCGCTGGGGCAGTGCCTCACCCCGAAGCTGCGGGACTGGATTCTGCGGCAATTCCCGGAGATCGTGGGCGTCGATCGGCACAACGAGCAGGAGCCGGTGGCGAACGCGGGCACGTGATGCCATGAGCAGAGGCGGTTGGAGGTTCAGATGCGGGCGTTTTGGCAAGGGCCGCCATCTCCATGCAGACCTTGGAGACGACAACGACGTTCTGGAATGGAAGCGAACACCTTTGAATTGAGGAGATGAGCCATGGTTATTGAATTTCACTGTCCTCACTGTGAAGTGCGACTGAAGGCGGGCGAGAATCTGGCCGGGAAATCGGGCACCTGCCCCAACTGCAACAAGGAAATCCAGGTTCCCGAGGCCGCGACGACCGACGAAGGCTCCGACACCACGGACGAAGCGTCGGAGACGACGGAAGAAAACTCGGAGGCGACCGCGCAGAGCGGCAAGCAGAAGGACGACGAGTCGGTGTCTTAGCCGGCCGGCGGGATGCGTGTGTCCATGAGCGCTTCTTGTCCGGCGGGTGGACCCGCCGGGCGGGAGGCCTCAAGAGCCTTGTATGACGAAGGATAGAAGAGATGCGGGAGACGGTTGTGAAAGAGCGGGGTGAGTCGGCCCAACGGCACGGTGTCGTCGTGACCCCGGAGTGTCGCCTCTCGGACGACCAGGTCCGTCTCATCGACGGGCTGTCGCGGGATATTCTCCAGGACCCCGGCCTCCTGTGTTACAACCGCCGGGCCGCAGAGATCTTCGACCACGCCGGGGCCCAGGTCACGCCCGAGGCCAAATGGGCACGGGTCCGAATCCCCAGCGCGCTGATCGACCGCATTCTCGCTTCCGCTCCATCCCGTATCGTGCTGGGCGCCCGGGAGTCGGGCAACCGGCTGGTGTTGGACGCCCACGAGCCGCGTGTCCGATTCGGCAGCGGGGCCGAAACCAACGTCTGGCTGGATGTCTCGTTCGCCGAGGGGCGGCCGTCGTTTCATCGTCGGACCGGCTCGATCGGACGCCTGATCCGGGCCGCGCACCTCGCCGAACACCTGGAGCACCTGGACTTCTTCATTCGTTGCGTCAATATCTGCGATGAGGAGATCACGTTCGAGAACAAGGACGTGAACAAGTTCCTGGCCAGTCTGAACAACATTACCAAGCACGTCCAGGCCGGCCTGACGAACCTGGCCTGTCTGGACGACGTGATCCGGCTGGGCGAGATCATCGCGGGAGGCCCGCGGGCGTTCCGGGAGAACCCGGTGCTGTCCTTCATCACGTGCGTGATCAAGAGCCCCTTGCAGATGGTGGACGACACGGCGGAAAAGCTCATCGAGATCTCCCGGCGCGGGGCGCCGGTGGTCATCTCGAGCTGCCCCATGGGCGGCGCGACCGGGCCGTTTGATGAGTTTGGAATGGTCAGCCTGATCAACGCCGAGTTGCTGGCCGGCGTCGCCCTGAACCAGTTGGTCTCCCCGGGCTGTCCGGTGCTGTACGGGGCGGTTCCCGTGCGCACGCGACTGGACAATCTGAACGACATGTACGGGGCTCCGGAGTTCGTGCAGTACAACAAGGACTGTGCGCAGATGGCGCGATTCTACGGCCTGCCGTGTTACAGCACCGCGGGGGTGGGCGACGCCGACCGGCCGGGCATTCAGGCCACGTTTGAGAAGATGATGACCCTGATGACGGTGCC
>DSDH01000411.1 GCA_011055475.1 Phycisphaerales bacterium
CCGACCGGGCTGGCGGCGGCCGTCGCGCGATACGTGTAGGTCTTCCAGGACGTCCGCGCGGATTCATCGCTCGCTCGCCAGGCCGCGGCGCGGGCGTTGTCCGCCTCCGGGTCCCGCAACTCCAGGCTGGCGTAATGGCCGTCGGCCTTGCCCGGCCACGGCTTACCGTCGAAGTAGTGGACCTCGTCGGCGATATTCCGGTGGTTATCCACCAGCAGGAGGCGCTCGCCTTTGTTGGAGAGTCGGCCCTCGTACTGTCCGGCCACGCGGATGGTCGGATAAGCCGCCGTCAACGCCGCCGCATCGCGGGCGATCACGATATACTCATCGGGCCCGAGGACCGTACCCTGCGGGAATACAAAGCGAATCGCATCCTGGAACTCCCACCCGGACAGGTCGATGGGTCCCTCGCCCTTATTGTACAACTCAATCCATTCCTCGTCGGATTCGCCCCCCGGCGTGCCGGGGGAGACTTGCTGCCGGACCTCCAGCTCCGGCAGGATGATCATGTCCGAGCTGGTCGTTCCATAATTGAAGCCATGGATGGCCAGGATATTCTGCCCCTCGATCAGAACATCCTTGTGCCCGGTCACGTCAAAGGACTCGAAATCCGTGGCCTCATGGCCGTTGTCCGCCCCCGAATCCCATCGTACCAGCGTAGGCGCATAGGCGCTTCGGGCGACCTCCCGGCCATTGATGTAGGCGATGAAGGCGTCATCGTATTTCATCTTGAGCGTCAGTCCATCAATGCCGGCGGCGTCGGTTATCTCAAACGGGATGCGCACGTAGACGCTGCGGTTGACGCCGTACATGGCATCGTGCACATCGGTGCCGATCCAGTCTTCGTAGCCTTCGCCGCGCTCATAGCCAATGCCGGTCGTCGAGCCTGTCCCGGCGGTCCAGAGAGCATCATCGAAGGGTTCCTCCGCGCCGGTCCAGCGCCTCCCATAGGTGTCATCCGCGGGCACGTACGTTCGCGCCGGTGCTCCCGCGTGCAGAATCAGGCTCGTGTCATATTGAGCGCTTTGGCGGGGGACATAACAGCGGTGATACATAATCTCGTTGATGACGACGTCGTGGTTGAGGTCAAAATGGTTCTCGGCTCCCGGCGTCGGCACATCCGGATACTGCCATGTCCCGATGGCCTCCGGATAGCGCCCGCGATGCGAGTTCTTCACGACAGCCGCATCCGACACGGCGTCTTGGCCCGGCGGATACAAAAAGAGCCTGTCTTCATCGGCGGGTCGGAAACCCAGTGTCGCGCCGTCCAGGACAAGATAGCCGCCGGCAGGGAGCGCACCAGCAGGAATTGTGTACTCGGCGTCCACCTGGCCAACGCAGGCCACGACGAACCCCGTCAGGCCAACGGTGGTCTCCCCATAGTTCACCAGTTCCAGCCAGAACACCTCATCCCGAGCGCTCGCGAGTTCGTTAAATGCGACCTGGACCGGCTCGGTTGACGGTTCTGGGGTCTCCGTAATGCTTACGCTGGCGGCAAAGAGGACATCGCCATCCTGATCCGATTGATGCACCTCCACCGCCAGCACGTTGTGGCCCATCGCCAGATTCGTCACCGGGATCGAAAGGAAACCGCTGAGCTGGGGGTCAGCCACGTCACTGGACGCGGTCGTGGAGTAATCGATGGTGGCCTCGGGCATGTTGGTGCGGTGGATCTCCCGGCCATTGAGGTAGAAGACCGCACCGTCATCGACAAGGTAGTTCAGGTTGACGGTGACCGCCGACTGCGGGTCGCCCTCATACACGAAAGACTTGCAGAAGTAGTGCGTGATCGGCCCTTCCGCCACCGACGTGTGCCCCAGAACCGGCACCGCGGTTCCCGCGATTTGGATGCGCAGGCCCATCGGATTGGCGGACGTGCTCCAGTTGGTAAAGACAAAGTCAATCTGATTCACGCCCGAGACAAAGCCGCTCTGGATGGTAAACGGCCCTCGGAAGGCATCGTGGCCCACCGAGGTGATCCCCGTGCCAAGGCCGTTGATTCGGACATCCAGCAGCTCGTTATCGACGGCGACCGTGAAGCTCAGCGACGCGGTTTCGGCGAGCCAGCCGGTCAGGTCAAAGGTGGTGCTGAAGGAGTAGTCTCCCGGGGGCTGATTGTCCGTGCCCTGGGCCGACAGGCCGATCCACATGGAGGCCCCATCGTTCGGTACCCACGCGGGATGATTCTGCATGACCATCAACGGCGCGGCGGTCGATGTCACGAAGTAGTGCGGGTCGGTCTGCCCCGGCGGGAGAACGGCGCCGTTCTCGGCAAGCCCCGTGCTGTACAGGGTCGTGATCGCCGTCGGCGTATCCCCCACGCCCGGTTGCCCGGAAAAGAACGCCGCCTGGCCGATGGGCCAATCGCCGTCGTCGTAGTCCGTTTCGCGCCACAGCGTCCCTTGGTCGCCGCCCGAATCGTCATAGCGCCACTCGCCCTGGAGCGTGACCACCTCATGCCTGACCGGCATGAGGTCATCATCCGGGAAATTCGCCGCACCGGGCGTGCCGCCGCACTGAGCGCTCCAGGTCCAATGGGCGGGCGATCCGGAGGGCATCGTCGGCCTGCGTTTGGCCAGCGTGACGCCCGACCCGTCCGGCGCAACCGGCCATTCGCCGCCGTCCTCATAGTCGATGGCGTCCATGAGGCGATGGTCGTTGTTGACCAGCTCGAGCCGCTCGCCCGAGTTCGAGAGCTTGCCGCTGAACGGGCCGTATACCGTGTCGGCGCCCGTCATGAGGCTGAAGGCCTCCGGCTCCTTGGCGATGACAAGATACCCATCGGCCGGAATAAGCGTTCCGACCGGGAAGGAATACTCCACCCCCCCACGGATCGACCACTTGGAGACATCCACGTCCAGGGCCAGTAGATTGTGCAACTCGATCCACTCGATGCCCGCATCCTCGCGGGGATGGTACATGAGTTCGTTGAAGACCACGATACTGTCGGCCGCCTGGACCCATGAGGCCGCCAGCACCAACCTGATAAGAACGACGCCGATCCGCTTACGACCAAGTTCCCGCATTGATAGTCCTTCACGCCTGGCTGTGACCGTCATTCCATAAGGCGCCTGCTCTCGATGTATTGCCGAGGACTTGGCTTACAACGGCCCCCCGACCGACGTCGGCCCTATCCATCACCCGCGTTGTTCATCTCTCGAACATGTTCATTATATCAGATTGACTGCTTCACCGAAACGCCATGCCGGACCTAATGAGAATACGGCCAGGGGACGCAGGGCACGGCCAATGTTTATTTTCCTGGGCAATTTGGGTTGCATCGGTAGCTGCTTACCGCTTATGATGAATGTTTGATTTGCCGAGCGGGAGGAATGCCAAGAACGCCCCGGTGAGGCAACACAACAAGCGGTTCTTCGGAATCGCGTGCATCCCTTGTTTTCTAAGGGCAGGCCATACAATGGTTTGTGTGTGGCGAGGGAGAAGGGTTTTTCGCTCGAGGGTCATCTCACGAGGTACAGGTGCGCTGCCCCCGCACAAGCCAGCCCGTCGCTTGCCCCTCCTTCCCTTCGCCGGACAGGGCCTGCGCGGCCGACTTTTCGGCGGAGAGCAGCAGAGACCTGGCCGGATGGAGCCCTCAAATCCACTGGAACTGTATCGGCGGCGCACAATGTATCACCCTGGGTCTGAGGGTGGCCGTGCCGCCGATGGAATCATGCGTTTGTGCAGAAAGCAAGTGTGGAGGACATGATGTATGAAAGCGACACGTAACTGTCCAAGTCTTTGGGTGTGGGGCCTGGTGCAAACAGCCTTTCTCTTAGGGGTTGGCGCCGCCGGCGCCGCGCCTTTGGGGACCATCATTTATCAGGACGGCTTCACCGTCGACGGCGTTCAGCGGCAATATGGTGGTGTCCTGAACGGCACACCTGTCGAGACGGCACCTGAGGGGATGGGTCGGAATTGGATCGCGCCCGGCGGATTGGTGTTTGCCGAGATCAACGGCGAGGACGTCGTCTATGCCAATGCCGGGTCCACCTCCGCCTTTCTTGATTTTGACCTGACATCAGCAGGCAGCACCATCAAGGTCGAAGCCGATGTGATGTCCGTGGGAAACGCCAACCTCAGCAATTGGGTGGCGATCGGCTTTCAGCCGGGTCAGGCGTCGACGGGGCATGCCGGCGCGGGCTTGTGGATGCTGTTTCGCGGCAACGGGGGATACCAGATCTTCCTGAACGGCACCTCGACCTTATTCCTGAGTGTGGATTCGACGCCCGGCTATACGCAGGGAGACATCACCAATATAAGCATCACGTACAACCAGAACACCTATGTCGCCACGTTTGCCATCAACGAACAGGTGGTGCATACGGAGAACTTGAGTGCGACCACCTTTCCCGCGGCCGCAAAGAGGCCGTTTATCATCACCTATGATGCCGGGCAGTATTTCGACAACTATACCGTGTCCATGGATGGTCCGTTTCCGGTCAGGACCCTGCTGGAAGGTCCCCGAGACGGGAAGCTCAATGTCCCCGTAGACGGGGAGCTGTCGTGGTCTCTTCTATTCCCCGTGGAGGGCGACATCACCTTCGATGTCTACGTCGATCCCAACGCCTTGAAGGTCGAAAGCCTTGACACGTCTGCACTCGTAAGCGTCCAACAGGCGGGGTCCACCTATGTCCCGGATCCCGTGCTGGACTATGAGACCACCTATTTCTGGCGTGTGGTCACGAACGTCAACGGGGAGCCGAATCAGTCCAGCGGTCTTCGCAGCTTCACCACCGATTACGCGGATCCGCACTGGATGGATGCCTCATGGACCAGCGATGCGGACTCCGGCATCAGTGCGGGCAAGACCTATACGCACGCGATTAATCTGAGGGGAGCGGCTTTCGGCACCGTTGTCGTGAACGGGGTTCCGTTCGATGCGCCGGCGGGGCGAAGCGGAGCGAACTGGGTGCTGGACGGAGCGCCCAATGAGACCGGTGGAGGCGCCATCTTTATTGAAGGCGATTCGGCCACCCTGGTCAGCGGCTTCTACTACAACGTACCCGCCTCCCTGGCGCTGACGGATCTGACACCGGGTGAGAAGTACGTCCTTACGTTGTATACGAAGGGATGGGGCGGACCCGGTGGACGCATTGTGCACTTGACGACCAGCGACGACGGACGAACCGTGGAATATGACCAGAATGTCGATGGTGACGGATACGGCCATACGTTCAGTCATGTCTATACGGCTCCCGAGTCTGGAGAGGTGACCGTCGAGTTCGTTCCGGTGGGTGCCGGCACATGGCATCATTACGCGTTCAGCAACGAGGTCGATCTCCCGGTATACCTGGACCCGACTCCCGTGCCGGGCGCCAAAGTCCAGGCCGAACTGGATTTGAGCTGGCAACTGCACGGAGAGGTTGTGAATCCCACGTATAACCTGTACGTGGGCACCGATGCGAATTTCGTAAACACGACCCTCGTGGAGACGGGCCTCGCGGCCACAACCTATTCCGTGAGCCTGGATCCGGAAGTGACCTACTACTGGCAGGTGGAGGTCGTGGAAGATGGAGGCC
>DSDH01000210.1 GCA_011055475.1 Phycisphaerales bacterium
AAGCAAGGGTGGGGTGTCATACCCGCCGGACGGCGTCTGTTCTTCCAGCCAGGCACACAGCACGGATACAATATAGTCGATCTCCTCTTCGTGGAAAGCGCGGCCTTGAGATATCCCGTGCCACTTTTCCAGGCATTTACGACAGCACGTGCCCGTAGCATGCTGGGCGACGAACACGGGATGGCCCCGCAGGGGCGTCTGGCGGCCATCATTCGCCGGGGCCGCCGGGGCCAGCCGCTGCCGGACGAACTGCTCGGCATGTCGGCGAATCACATCCGGCCCTTTCGCGCCCCAATACGCCGCATCCCGTGAGTCCAGCCGAAAGCCGCTTCGGAAACGCGATCGGCTCAGGGCCTGAAGAACTTCGTCAATCCGCTTCATGCCCCGATTCTACCGCGAGCCGCCGGCGCAACAAGGCCGAAGCCGCCATCGCCGCCAGAAACGCCGCGCAGGCCGCCACCGGCCAGTGGCCCGCCCGGCTGAACAGCGTCGGCCCCAACCCAACCGGCACATCGGCCACGAGCAGGCCGATCCCCTGGTCGAGATGATCGGACCGGGCCAGGACCCGTCCGCGGGGTGAGACGATCGCGCTGATCCCGTTGCGTGCGGCGCGAACGACGGCGTAATGCGACTCGATAGCCCGGTGTATGCTGTTCTGGAAATGGGCCTTGCTGACCGAGGCCCAGTCCAGGGTGGGCACGGCCATCACCTGGACACCCCGGCGGCCATACCGCCGTGATATGTCGGTGAAGTTGTCATCGTTGCAGATCATCACGCCGACCCGGACACCGTCGACGACGACCTGCAGCGGCTCGCCTCGACCGCGAACGAAGGGCTCGAAGGGGGTCAGATGGGTCTTGACATAGTGCCCCACAATCTCACCCCGGTCGGACACGATCACCAGCCGATTGTCCCCTGCATCCTCATCGAAATACGCTACGACCAGATGTACCCGGGTGATGCATGGCCAAGGCCGTGAAGCGGTTCACCCACGCTTCGCGGGCCGGTCCGCCCCACTCGAACGCCAGCTCCGGCGAGACCACCAAGCGGGCCCCCTTTCGGGCGGCCTCGGCGACATGGGCCGTGTAAAACTCATTGAAGCCTTGTGGCGACCTGGGATCGCAGGCCGGATCAAGCGTGGCATCGGCCCAACCGATGGCCGCCACCCGCAGCATGGATATCGGCTCTGACGGCTCAAGGCCGCCTGCGACGACGGCAACGGCTGGAACCAACAACAGCCAAACCAACCCCTTGCGTGAGCGCCCCGCAAGGAGGTGGGCCGTCAAGCCCTGAAAAAAAGCGGACATGAACACAACGCCCGTGATCCCCGTCCACCCGGCCAGGCCGATCAACGATGGATACGCAGACCAGGCCCGGGCGAGCGATTGGGCCGTACCCCACGGCGGCGGCGTGGCGAAGTTTGCCCAATCCCCCACCACGACCACGGCGGCGAATAGCCACGGCCCCAGCACGCCACAGCGGATAACGACGCCGCCAAGGATAACCAGGACACACAGGAAGGCGGTCATCTTCACCAACAAGACCAGAGTCATCACGGCCGGGAAACGCAGGGCCGCCATCTGCGGCAGGCTGTACGCCAGGCCCATGTAGAGCCCGGCCAGGAACAACGCCTCGCGCCCCGGCCGACGCCGCACCGCCAGGACGAGGAGGGGCACAAAGGCGGCCAATTGCAGGACGACCAGCGGCCCATAGAGGTTGCCGGCACACAGCAACAAACCGCCCCACACACCCGCCAGGCGATAGGACCATAATGACGGCCGTGGTCGTTCCATCATTCGCTCCCCGAACGCGAGCATACCATCGCATACGCACGCGACACGTGATTAATGTTCGGTCGTCGCCAGGGGCCGACGCAACGCCAGTTCATGATTGAGCGATATATCCACCCCCTTGCCGGACCATCGCCGGTCCGGCCGATCAGCGATGGGGATTCTCATACCAGATGACGCCCAGACCTCGCGAGCGGCCCTGGGCATCGGGCTGCCGCTCCTCGCAGGTCAGGATGTCCAGGTCGCCGTCCTCATCGAGATCGACCAGTTCCATGCGGTCAAACTTGATGCCTGCCGGGCCGCTGACGTCCCATGCCTGCAAGAATGAGCCCGCCGGGCCGGATCCTGCCTCCAGCCACATCACCCCGCGCCGTCCCTTGTCGGCGGCCTCGCAACTGATCGCCAGGTCATGGCGTCCGTCCCCGTTCAGATCGCCGACGGCCACGGCCTTGGCGATTCCGGCGTTGCTCGGAAACGGAATCTCACGAACGTCCCATGTCCGGCCGGCCGCATCCAGGCGATCAAAAACCAAAACGGCCGAGCGACCCGCCCGTCGCGCGGCGACGACGGCGTCGTCGCGCCCGTCGCCATCCACGTCGGCCAGATCCATGAACATCACCTCCCAGTCGCGCGCCCCGATGAAGTGATTGGTCCAGGGCTCAACTTGAGCGGAGCCGGGGCCGGGGTTTTCCAGCCAGCGGCAACCGCGCAGGTCGCCCTTGCGATCCGTGGTCACCACGTCCAGATCGCCGTCGCCATCCATATCCGCCGCGATCAGCGACATGATCCAACCGGCCGGGCCGAGCTGGTGCCACGTATAACCCTCTCCATCCCGCGGATCATCCGGGGCCCGAAGCCAGCCGATCTGGGCCCCCTCATTCTTGGCGCCGATGATCAGGTCGACCGGCCCGCGCCCGTCGATCTGCATGGGCAGACAGAACATAAAAGCCATCCGCCCCGCCGTCGGTCCGAGCACGTCCTGCCGCCAGACGCCATGCAGTGGCGCATCCGCCGGCGCCCAATGGACGAACACCGTCCTGGTCGCCCCCTCGCAGCACGAGACAACATCTACGTGGCCGTCTGCGTCGAGATCGACAAACACCGCATCCTCCACCGAGGGGGTCGTGCCGATGGTCACGGCCGGCCAGGGCGACCTCACACGGTCGGGCCCCGGATGCAGGTACACACGCGTCAGACCGCCTTCTTCCCACCCCGTGGCGATATCCATGCGGCCATCGCCGTTGATATCGGCCAGGCGAACGCCGTCCGCGCCGGCGGAGGCGTTGTCCACGGTATGTCGCGGCCACGCCGCCGACGCCGTCGCCGCGACAAAACCCACCAGCACAACGGCCAACCCGCCCGCCAATCTAAGCCGAATCCGCATCGCTTGCTCCCAGAAACCGGATGCAGTATCATGGCGCCATGTATTGCACGAAACACGCATCCGACCTGCGCATCGTAGCGCGCCGGCTCGCAGCGGGCAAGCTTGCAGTGGTCTTGCTTTCGGCGGCCTGCCTGGGCGCGACGGCGGATCCGGCGTCGCTGCGGGGCGCGCTGGAGCGCATCCGCCAAGCCCATGACCTGCCCGCGATGGGTGCGGCCGTCCTGATCGAGGGCCGCCCGGCCATGTACGACGCCGTCGGAGTTCGCAAGAAGGGCTCGGATGTGTCGGTCACGCGAGGCGACCGTTTCCACCTGGGCTCATGCACCAAGGCCATGACGGCCACGGTGCTCGCCATGCTCGTCGATAAGGGGCTCCTCACGTGGGACACAACGATCCGGGAGGTGTTCCCCACGATGGCCATGCGGCCCGAATACGAGCCGGTGACGCTGCGGGCCCTGCTGGAGCACCGGGCCGGGTTGAGCGGTGACAGTTGGCCCCAGGGCATGACGTTCCGGGACGTGCACCGGCTACCCGGCGATCCGCGACAGCAGCGTCGGATTTATACCGAACGGATGCTCGCCCAGCCACCGACCGCCTCACCCAACAACCGCACGATCTACAGCAACGCCGGCTACAGCATCGCCGGTGCGATGGCCGAGCAGGTCACGAATACATCGTGGGAACAGCTTATGCAGCGGATGTTGTTCCAACCGCTGGACATGAACTTGGCCGGGTTCGGTCCCATGGCCCGGGGGCCGGGGCTCGACCAGCCCTGGCAGCACCGTCCGGGCGATTCCGGCATCGAGGCCGTCGGTCCCGGACCGCTCAACGACAACCCGCCCGTTCTGGCCCCGGCCGGAACGGTGCACTGCTCCCTTGCCGATTGGGCCAAATTCATCGGGCTGCACTTGTGCAGCGCAAATGACCTGCTTCAGCCGGAAACACTCGCCGACCTGCACACCCCCCGCCTTGGCGGACCGTACGCCGCGGGCTGGCGGGTCGTGCAGCGAAGCTGGGCCGAGGGCAACGTCCTCACGCACGCCGGCACCAACCGGATGAACTACGCCGTGGCTTGGCTCGCCCCGACGCACCAGTACGCCGTGCTGGTGGTCACCAATCAGGGGGGCGAGGACGCCGAGAAGGCCTGCGACGAGGTAGCCGCGTGGGTCATCCGGACCTGGCCGCCGAGGCGCACTCACCGGGAGCCTTGAGTCGCATGACGATACCGGATGTGATCCTTCGCCTGCCCGACTGGGTGGCGGCCTTCATGGCCGATCAGCCACAGACCTGTCCAGGCATCGAGCAGCGGATGGAAATGGCCGTCGCCTTGGCTCGCAAGAACGTCGAGCGTGGGACAGGTGGCCCGTTTGGGGCGGTTGTTTTCGAGCGTGATACGGGGCGATGGATCGGCCTCGGCGTGAACCTGGTGACGCGGTTGAACTGCAGCCTGTTCCACGCCGAAATGGTCGCCCTGGCCCTGACGCAGGCCCGGCTCGGGACCTTTGACCTGGCGGCTCACGGCCGATACCAACTCGTCAGCAGTTGCGAACCCTGCGCGATGTGCCTGGGGGCCATTGGCTGGGCCGGGGTGTGCAGTGTCGTGTGCGGCGCCCGGGATGAAGACGCCCGGGCCGTCGGGTTCGACGAGGGCGACAAACCCGCGGGCTGGCCGGCCGCCCTGAAACGCCGGGGCATCGACATCGTGCAGGATGTCCTTCGGGACAGGGCCGTGGAGGTCCTTGGGCTTTATGCGGCGCGAGGCGGACCGATCTACAACCCTCGGCGTCCGTGAGACCTGCGCGGGGGTTACAGTCCATATTCCTTGATCTTGCGGTACAACGTGCGCTCGCCGATCTTGAGGATGCGGGCGGCCTCGGCCCGGTTGTTGTCCACCATCCGCAGGGTGTCGGCGATGTGCCGTCGCTCGACCTCCTCCAGGCTCAGTCCGCTCATGGACCCGGACCCGGAGGCTGCGCCCGTGGGCTCGATATAGCCGCTGAGCCGCTTGACGTGATGCACATCCGGCGGGATATCCTCCACGTCGAGCGTGTCGCCTTCGCAGAGCACGACCATCGTGCGGACGGTGTGCCGGAGCTGGCGGACGTTGCCGGGCCAGGAATAGCCCATCAGGATGTTCATGGCCGGCTCGGTGATGCGATGAATGTCGCGCGACAGCTCCTCGCACGCCTCTTTGAGGAAGTAGCCGAACAATTCCTCGATGTCCTCGCGCCGGTGCCGCAACGGCGGCAGCGTGACGCTGACCCCCTTGATCCGGAAGTACAGATCCTGGCGGAACTTCTTCTCCTCGACCAGCTTGGCCAGGTTGTGGTTGGTCGCACTGATC
>DSDH01000205.1 GCA_011055475.1 Phycisphaerales bacterium
GCCGTGCTCGATCGGGCGGAACAGAATCGGCGAGGCGACGGTGTTGTCGCAGATCACGGGCACGCCGTGGGCGTGAGCGATCTCGACGACGCGATCGTAGTCCAGAATGTCATTCTTCGGGTTGCCGATGGTTTCGATGAACACCAGCCGCGTGTTGTCGCGAAGGGCGGCCTGGAAATTCGCCGGATCCCGAGGGTCCACGAACGTCACGTCGATGCCCAGCTTGGGCAGGGTTTGGCTGAACAACGTATAGGTGCCGCCATACAGCGAGCTGCTGGACACCAGGTGCTGGCCCGCGCGGCAGATGTTCAACACGGCGTTGGTGATCGCGGCCATGCCGGAGCTGAAGGCCAGCGCGCCGACGCCCCCTTCCAGGGCAGCCAGGCGATTCTCCAACACGTCGGTGGTCGGGTTCATCAGCCGCGTGTAGATGTTGCCGAACTTGCGCAACGCGAACAGGTCCGCCGCGTCGCTGCTGTCCTCAAAGACGTAACTGGTCGTCTGGTATATCGGCACGGCCCGGCTTCGCGTGGTCGGATCGACCTGCTGGCCGGCGTGCAGCGCCAGCGTACCCCGATGATAACCCTTCTCGTTCGACATATACCCTTCCTTACAGGTCCTTCTCCACGGCTCCGATGTCCACTCCGCGACCGAGCGGCTCAACGACTCGGCAGCACCTCCAGCATGCGATCCAGGGCGCGACGGGCCTTGGCGGCCGTTTCGTCGTCCACCCGAATTTCGTGTTTCATCTCCTCCAGGGCCCAGAGTACCTTCTCCAAGGTGATCTTCTTCATGTTCGGGCAGATAGTTCGCTTGGAAACGCTGAAAAACTCCTTCTCCGGGTTCTGTTTTCGCAGCGTGTGGAGAATCCCATTCTCCGTCGCCACGATGAACCGCCGCGCGTCGCTGCGGCCCACGAACGCGAGCATCTGGCCGGTGCTGAGCATTTCATCGGCCAGAGCCTTAATGCGGTCGTTGCACTCCGGATGGGCCATCACCACAGCGTCGGGATGGCGCCGCTTGAGGTCTTCAATCGCCTCGGCGTCCATTCGGGCGTGCGTCGGGCAATAACCGGGCCAGAGAATCATCTCCCGGCCGGTGACGCTCATCACGTGCTTGCCCAGGTGCTGGTCCGGCACGAACAGAATCGGTCGACCGGCCGGCAGCGCCTGCACCAGCTCGACCGCGTTGCCGCTGGTGCAGCAATAGTCGCTGCGGGCCTTGATCGAGGCCGGCGAGTTCACGTAGGAAACGACCAGCGCATCGGGATGCTCGGCCTTGAGCTCATCCAGCGCCTCCGGCGTGATCATGTCCGCCAGCGGACATCCCGCCGTCGGGTCGGGCAGCAGGACCGTGCGCTGCGGCGAGAGGATCGCGGCGGTCTCGGCCATGAACAACACCCCGCAGAAGACGATCACGTCCGCGTCCGTGGCGGCGGCCTGACGGGCCAGACCCAGCGAATCGCCCACGAAGTCGGCAATATCCTGCACCTCACCGATCTGGTAGTTGTGCGCCAGAATCACGGCGTTGCGCTGCGCCCGTAGGGCCTGAATCTTCTCGATGAGTGCCCGGCTCAAATGTAGTACTCCACGTTGAGGCTGGTTTCCTTGCTGCTGCGAAAGCGCGACTGGGCCGTGGCCGGCGCCACGAGAGCCCCCGGCGGAATCGACTCCTTGACCCACGCGTTGCCGCTGATGATTGCCCCCCTGCCGATGGTGATGTTGCCCAGGATCGTAGCCTCGGCATAGATGGTGACATCGTTTTCGATGGTCGGGTGGCGTTTGCCGCCCTTGACGATGCGGCCGCGCTCGTCCCGGGGGAAGCTCAATGCCCCGAGCGTCACGCCCTGATAGATCTTCACGTTATCCCCGATGATGCAGGTCTCGCCGATCACCACGCCCGTGCCGTGGTCGATGAAAAAGTGGCGGCCGATCCGCGCACCGGGGTGGATGTCGATGCCCGTCAGCGAATGCGCCCGCTCGCTCATCAACCGCGGAATCAGCGGGATGTCGGCCAGGTACAGTTCGTGCGCGATGCGGTGCGTCGCGATGGCCAGAATGCACGGGTAGCTGATAACGATCTCTTCAAAGCTCCGGGCCGCCGGGTCCCCCAGGTAGGCCGCCTCGACGTCGCCCTTGAGCAACTCGCGGATGGCCGGCAACCGACCCAACAGGTCCTCGGTCACTTGGGCGGCCATTTCCTCGCAGCCCTGGGTCGAGCAGTTCTCCAGCCGGCAGCGATGACGCAAGGCCAGCCGAATCTGCTCGCTGAGCTCACAGCGAACCTGGCAGATCAAATCGCCGATGATGTACCGCAGGTTCTGCCGGGTCAGCACGCGCGAGCCACTATAACCGGGAAACAGCAACTCGTAGAACGTGTCGAGAATCTGCAGAATGCGCCCCCGCACCGGCAGGTTGCGCACGTCGATAAAGTTGGCGCCCGAGTCGTCCTGATAGGTCGCCAGCAGCGCCTCGATCATCGCATCGGTCGGATTGTCCCGCGCCGCGTCCATGGAGGTGCCCTCATTCATACAACTCGGTGGACAGATAGCGCTCGCCCGTATCGCACATGATGAAGACGATCGTCTTGCCCTTGCTGTCGGGGCGTTTGGACACCTCGATGGCGGCGTGGAGCGCAGCGCCGGCGCTGATCCCGCCCAGGATGCCCTCCTTGGCGGCCATCTGCCGCGCGGCCTCCATCGCGGCCTCGTCGGTGACTTGAATGATCTCGTCAATGATGTCGCGATTGAGCACGTCCGGCACGAACCCCGCGCCGATGCCCTGGATCTTGTGCTTGCCGGGCTCGCCGCCGGAGAGCACCGGCGAACCCGTCGGCTCCACGGCAACGACACGAACGTCGGGCTTTCGCTCCTTGAACACCTCGCCGCAGCCGGTAATCGTCCCCCCGGTGCCCACGCCTGAAACAAGGACGTCCACGGCGCCGTCCGTATCCTCCCATATCTCAATGGCCGTCGTGCGGCGATGGATGTCCGGGTTGGCCGGATTGGCGAACTGTTGAAGGACCAGGGCATCGCCCAGCTCCCGCTGCAGGCGCTCGGCCTCCTCGACCGCGCCCTTCATACCCTTCTCCGCGGGCGTCAACACCACCTCGGCGCCGAGCATCCGCAGCAGCTTGCGCCGTTCGATGCTCATCGACTCGGGCATCGTCAAGGTCAGCTTGTAACCCCGCTGGGCACAGACAAACGCCAGGCCGATCCCCGTGTTGCCGCTGGTCGGCTCGATCAGGGCGGTCTTGGGCCCGACGCGGCCGGACCGCTCCGCCGCCTCGATCATCGCCAAAGCGATGCGATCCTTGACACTGGCACAGGGATTGAACGACTCCATCTTGGCCAGCACCTGCACGTCCGGGCTGACCAGCTTGTTGATGCGCACCAAGGGGGTGCGTCCGATCGTCGCAGTAATGTCGGGGAATACCTTGCCCACGATGTGTTCCTTTCCCAGTCTATATCTGGTAATTGGCCTCGCGGTCGGCGCCGCGGGCCATTTCGACCAGATCCTGCAGCGTTTTGGCCCGCAAGACGCCAAACAGCGCCTCCTGCATCTCCGCCCAGATGCGCCGCGTCACGCAATCGGTACACCGCGGACAGAAGTCCGGATGCTCCAGACACTCGACGGATACCAGCGGGCCCTCGAGGGTGGTGAACACCTCATCCAGCCGAATCTCGCCGGGGGGCTTGGCCAAGGTATACCCCCCTCGTGGCCCGCGAACGCTGCGCACCAGCCCCGAGGCCTTGAGCATGGCGATCAACTGCTCCAGGTACTTGTTCGAGATATCCTGATTCTCAGAGATCCTTTTAATCTGGATCGGGCCATTCCCATACGCCATCGCCAGTTCGAGAATCGCCCGAAATCCATACCTGCTTCGCGAGGATAGTTTCATGGCCCTTACTCCTGTATCCATACCGCATTACTGGTTTATACGTTACTTTTCCCGGTTTGTCAATGGGTTTTCCTAGAAACATATGTGGTTTTTTGGGCAAGTCAACGCCTTGGCCAACTTCATCGGTATTGTATCCAAGCAGGGCTTGGCGTGGGCACGGCCCGACAGCAACCAAACTTCCACAAACTATTTCAAAAAAAGAGCTTACGTAGTCCACACCGGATCGTCCGCCCGCACAGAACAAAGGTATATATACACGCCAATGTCTCAAGCCAAGCCATATCGGCCTTGACACGACGGTGCATGGAGGTTATCTTGAGAGCTTACCCTGTGGTTTTAGGTGCAGACATGGGCAGGGAGGCATGGAAGACATGGCGGACGGCGTAGCAATGAGAGTAGCATTCATTTCCTCGTTCTTGCCGCAACGTTGTGGAATCGCCACGTTCACCTCTGATCTGATCACGAGTCTGCGGGCGGCCGCCGCAGGACGGTTCGAGCCGCTGGTCGTGGCCCTGGCCGGCGATGAAAAGTGCCAGTTCACCGATCCGGTCCGATTCGAAATCCGTCGCAACGTCAAGAATGACTACATTTGCGCAGCGGACTACCTCAACTACAGCCACATCGACTTGGTCAGTGTGCAGCACGAATTCGGTCTGTTCGGTGGTCCCGCAGGATCGGACCTGACCCTGTTGCTGCGCCGGGTCAACACGCCGGTGATCACCACCCTGCACACGGTGTTGGATGATCCCACGGAGGATTACTACCGCTCCACCATAGACGTCTGCGAGTTGTCCGACCGGATCATCGTCATGAACGAGCGCGGGATCGACATGCTGTGCAACATCTACGGGGTCGATGCCCGCAAGATCGGCCTGATCCCCCACGGCATCCCCGATCTGCCCTTCGTGGACAGCAATTACTACAAGCACCGCTTTCAAATGGACGGCCGGCGGACGATTCTCACGTTCGGCCTGCTGAGCAAGAACAAGGGTATCGAGGTGATGCTCCAGGCCCTGCCCCGGGTTATCGAGGTCGATCCGACGGTGCTCTACATCGTGCTTGGGGCCACGCACCCGGGCGTTCTGCGGCACGAGGGCGAGGCCTATCGCTTCCGCCTGCAGCAGATGGTCAAGGACCTGGGCCTGGAAAAGCACGTGACCTTCTACAATCGGTTTGTGAGCGACGAACGGCTGCACGATTTCCTCTGTGCGGCGGACCTCTACGTCACGCCCTACCGCAACCGGGAGCAACTGACCAGCGGCACGCTCGCTTTTGCCGTGGGGACCGGCAAGGCGGTCATCTCCACGCCGTACTGGGCCGCCGAAGAGCTGCTGACCGACGGGCGGGGCAAGCTGGTGGAATTCGACGACCCGGACGCGCTGGCCACGGCGATTATCGACGTGCTCCGCGATGAGCGGCTCTTCTATGCGATGCGTCGACGGGCGTATGATTACGGCCGCAGCCGCACGTGGCCCAAGGTGGGTGAGCAGTACTGGGAGCTGTTCCTGGAAAAGCCGCTGCGGTGTCTGGCCCAGCCGCGGCCGCTCTGCACGCCGGGGACGTTCTCGAACCTGGAGGTCCCTGAACCGGCGCTGGATCATCTGCGACGGCTGACCGA
>DSDH01000074.1 GCA_011055475.1 Phycisphaerales bacterium
AACGCGTGGCGCGGCGTGCTCGTCTCATTGGCGTTCCTTCAGCACATACGCCCGATAGGGGTCTTTCGGGCCGCTTCCGACTTCGACCAACACTCCTTCGTCAACTAACCGGCGCAGACGCCTCCTGGCCGTGCGATCCGGCACATTCCACAGTTCGGCCGCCGCGCGCGTGGAAATACGACCCTCCTTGGCCAGGCGCGCCAGCAGCGCGGATTGCCATTCCGGCTGCGCCGGGGTCTTCACCCGTTCGCCGAACAAGGTGACCCTGAAATTGGTGCCCAGTTCCTCGAATCGGGGCGAGGCAAGCCCGGCTTCTCTGCAAGCCTCATCAATGCGGCCCAGGCCGGAACCCCATTGCTCGATGAGTTTCAATTCGCGGAACACGCGTCCGATCACGCGGTTGCGGAGTCTTGAGACGCCCGCCAAGGCAGTCTCCAAGGTCAGCCCGAATGGGAGCAGGCCAGGGCTCGTGATCTCGATGCGGTCGTCGAAGATGGCGACCTTGGTCCCGGCCCCGCCGATGCTGTAATCGGCGTGGACGACCGCATTGATCACGGCCTCTCGGATCGCTTCGACGGGATATTCGGGCACTTCGCGCCGCCGGACACGTCCGATCTCAATCCCTTGCCGAGTGTGGCGCTCGATGAACGCGACCACGAGGTCCACGGCTTTGGGCAGATGCTCGTCGATCTCGGTCTGGTCTAGGAACTTGGCTGTGGTCTTCCCGAGGAACCGCGCGCAGCGGATCGTGGCCGAGGGGAACAAACGTGCCCGGTTCTTGCCGAAGAGGAGCACAGCCCCGATGCTGGGTAGTTCCTTTGAGCCCTGGCCGACGACGAGTCCGAGGGATCGCTGCTTCGGGGGCGTCAGGGGTCTGGACACCGCCGCGAAGAGCTCGGACGCAGCTCGGACATCGATGTCGTCCGAGCTCGTTTCCGCGCAGGGCTGTTCGTCAAAGAAGGTATTTCGGGCCAGACGCTGGAGTTCCGCGAGCAGTTCCGGCCCCGCCGGGCGATTGGTCGATCCGAGCCGGATGTAGACACCGGACTCCGCCCCCTCGGATCGGACGTGGTAGGGCCCGACGGCGTGCGGGACCGCTACGACGATCAGATGGAGCTTGCGCCAGGCATGGATCTGGATATCAGGGACCAGAAGCGGACGGATGCCGTCCGCAAAGGCGCTGGCCAGCCGCTCCTCTTCCACCAGGGGATCGGCGACGCCGACCACGTCTTTCGTCTTGTCCTTCACTCCGATGACGATGTTGCCGCCAGCGGTGTTGGCGAAGGCAACAGCGGTCCGCACGATGCGCCCGAGCGGCCGACAGTTCTCCTTGAACTCCAGCGTCTTCCCTTCATCGCGGGACAGCAGCGTTTCGATCATGGCGCACCTCCCTGTCCGCTCTGCCTGTCCGGCAGGCAGGCGTCCGGCGTGGCGTCCTGAACATCTTCGCCATGTGCGCTCCAGTCCGATTCCTGGACGACGTATTGAACCTGACGATAAAGCAGTTCCGCGTTGAGCTTCGCCATCGGGTCCTGGATGATGTGCAGGCGGGGGCGTTCGCCCTTGCAAAACGTCACCACGTAGAGCCACGCCCGGTCGCCGAGTTGGCGGAGCTTGTCCAATTCCGGCCCGGTCAGGACGATGGCTCCGGTCTGGGCGCGCCCCTTGGCCTCGATGAACCGCTTCTGCCCGTCCGGCCCTTCGGACCGGATGTCGTAGTGCTCGCCGTCTTTGCTCACGTCGACGGGCGTCCAGCCACGGCTCCGTTCGTAGCGGATGGTCACGTCCATGGCGATGGCTTCGACCTCATCGTCACGCTGCATAGGCACGCCCTTTGAGGGCGGCTTGGCATCCTCCTCCACGGTGGCTACGGGCGATGGGGCGATGAGCGCCTCGGACAGGACGTCAGGAAGGTTGGGCGTCAGCTTCATCATGAGGTCGAGTTCGCTCAGCCGCTCCTCCTTGCGCACCTTGAGCGCCTCGATGCGCTCGCGGAGGCGGTCGGTATCTTCGTGGTTCTGTTCGCCGAAGAGGTTGGCCTGCTGGAGGTCGTTGAGTTCGCCCTGCAGTTCCACGATGAGGTCCGTGAAAGCCGTGTTCAGGTACTGCCGCCGGAGTTCGCATTCCTCGGCCCGCATCTTCTCGACCAGTTCCAACTGCTTCTCGGTAATTTGCCCATAGGCCCATGCCTGGATATCCTCGGTGGTGCGGTTCTCGACATCGGGCTGGATGACATCGCCTTCAGGCGGCAGGCAGTTCAGGAGATAGGAAGGCGATGTGGAGCGCATACCCATGTGGTCGAGTGCGACCACGGCCATGCGTTCATGGACCGGGCTGACCTTGCCGAACCGTGGCTTGGGCCGTTGATCTTCAATGGTGGACCGCACCAGCCAGACCCGCTGGGGCTTGGCGATGTTAGGGTCCACAAGAACCGCGCCCTGGGCAAAGGCGTGCTGCGCCCGCCGGATGGCCCACTCGATGAGCACCTCGAACAGCACGTGTCCCGGTCCCATGAGCTTCGTGCGCTCGGGCACTCGCGTCTTGCTGGCAACGCTGACAAGTTGTTTATCGAAGACGAACGGCATGTCGTACTTTTCCGCCACCGGCAGTCTGCGTTCACGGGCGATTTCCTGAAGCTCCGAGGGCGTCGCTCCGAGGTGCCAGACGGGGAAGTTGTCATCCTTGCGGATCGTCCCACCGCAGGCTACCCAGGTCCGCTCGAAGAATCTCTGGATAAAGAGGGGCTGAAGCCTGCGCTCGTCGGAAGCGTCGCGGAGGTCACGCGCCGCGCGCAGATCGAGACGCGAGGCGAGCGATGACTTCTTCTGCAGGGCGATGAGGCGTTCGGCGCGGTCCTGCGATGCGGCGTCGAGCGCCGCTACCGTCTTTTCCGTGGCTTCGCTCGCGTCTTCGGAATCAATGGCTTCCTCCATCAGCCTGATAAGGGGCACGTCCTCCAACCACTCGTCAATGACGTCGTAGACACGGTCTGACCCCATCTGGTCGCGCATGACGTCCATCTTCGCCAGGACTTTCTGCAGTACCGCGCCTTCGCGTGTGTTCTGGGCAACGAGGTTGTAGACCCAGACATCGTCTTCCTGGCCGTACCGGTGGACTCGCCCCATGCGCTGTTCAAGGCGGTTGGGGTTCCACGGGATGTCCCAGTTGATGAGGTATCGGCAAAACTGGAGGTTGATGCCTTCGCCCGCCGCATCGGTCGCCACCATGATCTTGGCCCGCTTGAGGAACTCGCGCTGGGCCACTTTGCGAGCATCCACGTCCATCTGGCCGTGGATGGTGACTACGGAATACCCCATGCCTTCCAGCCGCTGGGCAAGGCTCGTCATCGTGTCGCGGTGCTCGGTGAAGATGAGGAGCTTCTCCTTGTCGGCGCGAATCACGTCCGACGAGTCCAACACCTTCAGGAGTTCCGCGAATTTCGCCTCTCTGTGGTTCTTCAGCCCATCGGCCAGCGCATGAAGGCGCTTGACCTCGTCGCGTTCCTCTTCCACTTTCGCAGGGTCGTCGGTAAGCACCTGGCGGAAGATGCGGCGGTCTATGCGCTCGCGCTCTTCCTCAGTCAGGTCCTCGTATTCGGAGAGGTCGCGCGGATCGCCCGGATCGGGGGAATCGCGGAGCAGCCGTTTCTTCTCCGCTTCGCTACGCCACGGATCGCGCAGAATCCGCAGGACTTCCTCAAGCGCGGACAGGCGGTTGAAGAGCGTGTGGGTAATGGCAGAAATGCTGCTCGCCAGCCGCCGCTGCATGACCATGAGAGTGAGCTCGACATTGCGGTTCTTCTTGGCCTTGGCTTCCTTGCGCTTTGAGCGGACGTACTCGGTGACGTCGTCGTACAGGGTCTTCTCTTCAGGGGTGAGGTCGTAGCCGGCCGTCCGTGTGTGCCGGTCCTTGAAGAGCGGCCCGCTGTCCCAGTCGACCATCTCCTCCTTCAGGCGACGCAGGAAGAACCGGTTGCGCGCCTTGCTGATCGGTTGCTCTTGGTCGAAGTCCTCGGCCGCCTTGCCGTATGGAGCCGCCTGTTCGCGGACCATGTTCGAGACGTGTTCGTCCTTCTGGAACAAATCCTCGTCCAAAAGCAGGAGAAGCCGCCGGAATGTATCCTTCCTGCCTCTATGTGGCGTGGCCGTGAGGAAGAGAAGGTGATCTGTCTTGTGCGCAAGGGCTTTCACGGCCCGATAACGCTCGCTCTCGTCCAGCTTGGAGCCGTACTCGTAGGCCGAGAGCTTGTGCGCCTCGTCCACGACAATCATGTCCCACTGGACTTCTTCCGCCGCGCGTAGGCAGGGCTGGTTCCGCGCCAGAAAGTCGATGGAGACCACAAACGTGCCATCCTCGTTATGCGAGAACTGCCCGGGATCGGCCTCGAACGAAGCGCGGTTGATGAGCTTGGAATAGAGACCGAACTTCTCCTGAAGTTCCTCTTCCTTCCACTGTTTGGTCAAGCCGCCAGGCGTGATGATCAGGATTTTCCGGATGACGCCCCGGAAGAGCAGCTCTTTGATGAGAAGGCCGGTCATGATGGTCTTCCCTGCGCCGGTGTCGTCGGCGAGCAGGAAGCGGATGCGCGGCAGGGGCAGCAGGTAGCGGTAGACCGCTTCGACCTGATGCGGTAGCGGATCGACGATACTGGAGTTGACCGCGAAAAGCGGATCGAACTGATGCGCAATCCGAATTCTCTCGGCCTCCACACCCAGTAGGAAGAGTGTAGCATCGCCTTTCAGCGTGAACGTCTTTCCTCGAACTTTCGTGAGGGAAGCAAGGGCTTCCGATGAGAGCGGGCGCTTGACTTGGCGGCGTGTGATGACACCGATACCCTCGACCAGCACCTTGCTGCCGAATGGCGCAACGCGCTGGACCTCCACGAGCTCGGAAGGCTCCAAGCCGGACACGATGTCGCCGGGAACAATGTCAGAAATATCACTCACTCTCTTCGTCCTTGTTCGCCACGTTCTTGTTCTGCTCAAGCCAGGCGTCCACGTCGCTCTGGCGGAAGCGCCATTGGGTGCCGACCTTCGAGGCTGGTATCTTCCCCGACTGAGCCATACGGTAGACCGTGTCCTTGCTTAGCCGGAGATAGGCGGCCACCTCGTCGAGAGTCATCAAAGTGTGCATGCGGGGAGCCACTCCTTCCAGCGGGCCAGATCAGTTACCAAGATTGCCCATTATTGCGTAGCGAAGCCGAAAATCAAGATGTTTTCGGTGCCCGGGGTGCAGAAATCTTCGGCAAGCCTATGTGGGAGAGGAGGTTCTGAAGACCTGCTGGTCCGGCGGGCTGGCCGGGGCCACGGTGTGCGCCAGTCGCTGCTTGCAGGCGCCAGCCGATGCGGTAGGATGCGCAGGCCTTCCCCCTTCCCATAGCCCCGACATGGGTAACTGTCCGGTGAAGCACATCTTCCATATGAAGGATTGTAGCGGAAGATGGTAGCCATGGCCAGAAGACGAAAGGGACGCGCCATGGCGTACAAGGCAGAAGTGGAAGCGAGGCTGGAGAA
>DSDH01000635.1 GCA_011055475.1 Phycisphaerales bacterium
CAGGATAAGGCTTCCCCTCCAACCCCATTCATGGTAAAACACCCAACCGCTGTCCGGCGGCAAGCCGGGTAGGGTGGGCCGTGCCCACGCCGTGTCTTTCGAATTGAGACCCGAATCAACGAAGGAACCGCCATGCAGAAACCAACCGTTCGTTGCGGCATTGTGGGGGCGGGGTTTTCGGCCTCGTTCCATTTTGAGGCCCTGCAGAAGGTCCACGGCACGAATGTGGACATCGTGGGTGTCTTCGCCAAGGAACGGGGTGACGAATACGCCCAGAGGCGCGGCATTGCCCAATTTGACAGCCTTGAGGCCCTGCTCGACGAGGTGGACGTCGTCCACGTCTGCACGCCGCCGGTCGTGCATGAGGCCATCACGATCGCCGCGCTGGAGCGCGACAAGTTCGCCATCTGCGAAAAGCCACTCACCGGCTACTTCGGCGACGGCAGCGACACCTTCCACGGTGATACCTTCCCCAAGCAGGAGGCCCTGAATTTCGCCCTGGCGAGCATCGACCGGATGCTGGCCGCCGAGAAGAAGAGCAAGGGACGCATCCTGTACGCGGAGAACTGGGTCTACGCCCCGGCCATCCAGAAGGAACGCGAGATTCTCGAAAAGACCGGCGGACAGGTCCTTTGGATGCACGGGGAGGAGGCGCACAGCGGCTCGCACGCACACACCTACGCGTACTGGAAGTTCTCCGGCGGCGGCGTCATGATCGGCAAAGGCTGTCATCCGTTGACGGCCGCGCTGTATCTGAAACGCGTGGAGGGCCGAACGCGAAACGGCAAACCCATCCGCCCCCGGGCCGTGTCCGCGCGCACGCACGCCATCACGCGGCTCGAAGGATTCCGCGATGAAGGGCACATCCGCGCCGACTATTACGATATCGACGATTTTTCCCTGATGCACGTGGTCTTCGAGGACGGCACCCTTGCCGACATCTTCGCCTCGGACATCGTCCTGGGCGGGATCCACAACTGGCTCGAAGTCAACGCCAACAACCACCGGGTCATCTGCAACATCAATCCGAACACGGCCATGCAGGCCTATAACCCCGTCGAGGCCAACTTCAAAGACATCTACGTGGTCGAAAAGATCGGCACCAAGCAGGGCTGGTCGTGCCCCTCGCCGGATGAGGACTGGTTTACCGGGTATCCCCAGGAGATCGAGGCCTTCTACCGTGCCATCAGCCGCGGTGAGCCGGTGGAGAGCGACAGCCGACTCGCCGCCGACTGCATTTCAACGATCTACAGCGCCTACGTCTCGGCCGAACAGAACGGCCGGGAAGTGGCGGTCAAGGCCTTTTGACGGACCGAAAGGGCAGCCATGATTCCTCCGGAACGATTTGCGGGCGTGTACCGGGTGATCGACCTGACGCGGAAGGTGGCGATTGTCATCCTGTTTTCGTTTATCGTCGTCTCGATGGGCTTGCAGATCGTCCTGCGGCGGCTGGAATGGACCGATGAAATCCTGCGTTACATCAACATCTGGGTGATCTTCCTCGGCGCCGGCCTGGCCGTGCAGAAGACCGAGCACCTGCAAGTCCGCTTCTTGGCCGACAAGATCGGCGGCCCCCGGACGCAACGCCGCCTGGACGCCGCACGGATAGGCGTGATTCTCGTCGGCCTGCTCGTTGTCGCGGTGATCGGCACGCTCAAGACGATCAGCCAAGCGGGCGTGCAGACGCAGATGGCCCCGATGTCGATCGCCTGGTTCTACCTGGCCATCCCCGTCGGGTGCCTCCTCATGGCGATCGATTACCTGCTCATCCTGGTGTACGGGCACCATCCCTTTGCAGGCGGCAGCGATGCCGGGGAGGACCCGGCATGCTGACGGTCGCGCTGTGCTTTCTCGGTCTGATTGTGCTCATCCTGCTGGGGTTTCCCATCTTCGTGGCGATCTGCCTGGTGGGCGGCGTGGCGACGGTGGCCTCGGGCGATTCGCTGCTGCTGGTCGTGACCAACGTGTTCGGCGGCATCGACAGTTTCAGCCTCATGGCCATCCCGCTTTTCATCCTCGCGGGATTCGTCATGACCGAGTGCAATATCACCGAGCGGCTGGTGGACCTGTCCGATGCCCTGGTCGGGCGGTTTCGCGGCAGCCTGGGCCACGTCAATATCCTCAGCTCCATGTTCTTCGCGAGCATTCAAGGATCGGGCGTGGCGACCACGGCGGCCATCGGACCGATTATGATTCCGGCGATGATCAAGCAGCGCTACGACAAAGACTACGCGGTCGCGGTAACGGCCTCGGCGGCGGTGATCGGCCCTATCATCCCCCCCAGCATTGCGATGATCATGTTCTCCTACTATACGGGGCTGGCCGTCGCGAAGCTGTTCCTGGGCGGATTGGTCCCGGGCATTCTGATCGGCCTGGGACTGATGGGGGTCAACGCCGTGTATTGCCGAATCCGGGGCTACGATGCCGTCCCCCAGGCTCACGGTGCGAAGTCGATCCTGCGAAGCGTGGTCCGGTCGCTGGGCGGCTTGTTAATCCCCGTGATCATCGTGGTCGGCATCGCCGGGGGTTACTTCACCCCGACCGAGTCCGGCGCGGCCGCGGTCATCTACGGGTTGGCGTACGGATTGCTCTCCGGCCGACTCAAGCCCCATCGGCTGCCCGCCGTCCTGATCGGGGCGGCGCGCACCACGGCGGTCGTCATGATCGTCCTGGCCGTGTCCAAGGTGTTCGCCAATGTCCTGGTGCGGGCGAAATTCCAGCAGGTTGTCGTGGAGCACATCGTCGACGGGATCGGCAACCCCTATGCGGCCACGCTGGTGATCATGGTGCTTCTTATCTTCCTGGGATCGTTTCTCGATCCGACCGTGTTGATCACGATGTTCGCGACGACGGTGGCGGCGGTCGGCGACAGCCTGGGCTTCGATCCGGTGCACTACGCGGTGCTCATGGCGGTGACGATGCTGACGGGCGCACTGACCCCGCCGGTGGGCTCGATGCTGTTCGTGGCGTGCTCGATCGCGGGGCTGCCGATCGAGCGGAGCGTGCGTGCGCTGCTGCCCTTCTTTGCGGTCCTGCTGATCGTGGCCATCGCCGTGTTGTTTATCCCGCAACTGGTGCTGATTCCCGCGGGCTGGGTTGACGTGACGGCGGCGAGCCCATAGGATGTAGCGCGAAAGGAGTTGAGTCTATGCGCAAAGCGAAAGCACCACGCCTCATGACGGTCATCCTGCTCGCGGCGGCGGTCATCCTGCCGCTGGGTGCGGCGTCCTGTCGCAGGTCGGGCCCGAAGACCTATCGCATGCGGGCCTCCACGCCGCTGGCGCCCCACGGGACGGTGGGCAAGGCCCTGGCCCGCTTCTGCGAACAGGTCGAGGCCAAGAGTGGCGGCCGCATCCAAACGGAAGCATTCTACATCGGTGAGTTGGGCAATCAGCGGGAGATGGTCGAGTTTGTGCACGATGGCTCGCTGGAAGTGGTCACCTCGCTGGCGTCGGGCACCGCGCGATACGTCCCGCAGTTGGCGTTGTTTGAGTATCCGTACATCTACCAGGACGAGGCGCACCTGGTCCGCGTGCTGGATGCGCTGGAGTCGGAGGTCTCGCGCCTGCTGGCGCCGCACAATTTCATCGCGGTGGGCGGCCAAGGCATGGGCTTTCGGCACATGCTCAACAAGACTCGCCCGATCGTGCATCCCGAGGACCTGAAGGGCCTGAAGATGCGGGGCCCCAATCCGATCTACGTCGGGATGTTCAAGGCCCTGGGGTCCAGCGCCACGACCACCGATTGGAGCGAGGTCTACAGCGCCCTGCAGACGGGCGTCATTGACGGGTTGGAGGCCTCGCCCGACATGCTGCTGTCGATGAAGTTTCACGAGCAGGCGGAATACCTGTCCAAAACCTCGCATATTGCCGCGTGCGTGTATTATATGATCCGCAAGGACTGGCTCGAATCGCTGCCCGCCGACCTTCAAGCGGTCGTGCTCGAGTGTGCACGCGAGGCGGCCGTCTACCAGAACGCGCTGGATATCGAGGTGCAGGCCGACGCCCTCAAGACCCTGCAGGCCGAAGGCGTGAAGGTCAACGAGGTGGCGGACATCGCCGCGTTCAAGGCGCAGCTCGCCCCATGGAAGGCCGACTACGTGAGATCCCAGGGCCCCGCCTGGCAGGATCTCTACAGTAAAATCACCGCCGTCGAGTAAGCCTATGCTCCGGCCCGAAGATCGGACCAGGGCATAAGGCGGTGGTTACGGGATGACGGCGTCGGCTCCGACCGGCATCCAGGGCATCCGTGTCCGGCATGCCCCACCCGCTTCAGGCCACCCCAAGTGCGGCTTGGGCCTTGTGGACCATCTCCTCAAAGACCTTTCGCTGTTCGATCAGGGCCGCGATGCGGTCCTTGGGCTTGGTGCGGGCCTCGAGCAGGATCCAGCCCACGTAGTCCATCTTCACGAACAGGTCGATCAACTGCGGGTAGGGATAATCGCCCATGTTCAGCTCACGGACGTGCACCGTGCGGCCAAATCGCTTCTTGACCAGATCAAAGTTGTACACCAGCCCCTCGCCCTTGAGGTCCTCGCCGTTGCAGTTCCAGCAGATGCCGACGTTGGGCTCGGTCACGTGGTCGAAGATCTGCTTCATGATGGGCAGCTCGCTCGTGCCGGAGCCGTGCACTTCGACGCGGATCTCCTGTTTGTAGCCGGCGGCAAACCGCCCGAGATCATTCAGCGCCCGGCCGATCTGCTCGCACGTCTTCTCGATGGGCACCCCTTGGGGCAGACTGTTCGGCTTGACCTTGACGCCGCTGCCGCCGCAGTCATGGCTGAGCACCACGTCGGCCTTGGCCCCCTCGATATTGGACTTCACCTTGGCCGGGTCCGTCGCATGAAACTCCCAATTGCAACCCATGCCGACGAAGACCACGCCACTGTCGGCGAAGCGCTTCTTGACGGCCTTGCGCTGCTCAGCGGTCAGGGCGGCGCTGACCTTGTGCGCATGATCCACCCGCAGCTCGACACCCGTGCAGCCGGTCTTGGCGCAGTTGGCCAGCAGCGTCGGCAGGTCCCAGTCCTGGCCCCACAGATAGGTCACCAGGCCAAACCGCATGCGGGCGCCCGGTTTAGGGGCGGGCTGGTCCTCGGCGGGCGCCTCGACGGCAGTCTGCGCCAGGCCGGGCACCGAGATCACCGGCCATGCCGCTGTGGCCAGTAATGATTGTTTGACGAAATCGCGACGGTTCTTCGGGCTCATGGCCATGGTCCTTTCGCTCTTGTGGCACCAGTGGGTGTTCTCAACGATTTCTCAGTATACCGCGCCGCGCGGCCGGAACCAAGCCCGCCGGCTTTTGGGTTTGACCGGGGTGAGTCAGGGCGCTACAATGCCCCATCATCGGCGGGCCCGGCGGCTCGGTGGCGGATCGAGCCCGGCCCGCGCCAACCCGAAAGCATGAGGTGAGGACCATGAAGAGGACGAACCACACAGGCCTGTCCCGTCGTCGATTTCTGGCGGCGTCGGCCTCGGTCGCCGGGCTGTGCACGGCCGGCTGCCTGGAGACC
>DSDH01000584.1 GCA_011055475.1 Phycisphaerales bacterium
ACGCAGCCGAACCGTCGGACCATCTCCACCAGGGCCTGCATCTGAACGATGGTCTGTTCGCCGGTGGAGCGGTCGATGTACTCAGCCACGTGACGGCGAACCTTCTCCCGAAGTGCCGCGTCCGCGTGCTGCCCGCCCAGAATGGCCCGGATCATCACCGGCTCCATGACTTGTTCCCAACCCTGGCGGAGCGTGCTGATCGTGCCATCGTGATCGAACAGGGCGTGCCGGATCTGTCCGGCGGGACGCTCCGCATCAGGACAGCAGAGCTCGATCCGGGTGCCCGGCAGGTATCGCGCCCGGCTGATGTCCTCGGCCAGTTCGGGCTGGTACACATAGTCGGCCCGGTCGGCCAACGCCAGGATCTCGTCGGCCGAGGCGGTGCCCGTCTGAAAGAGCTTCTGTACGGTGACGGCGGCGGCGAGATTGGCGAACCGGGCGGCTTCGGCCGGCTCGCAGCTGGCAGCCAGGCTCAGGGCCAGGGCACTGAGCGTCGTGTCTCCGGCCCCCACCGGATCGAGCGGCGGCAACAGGTGGATGCCGGGCGCCTCGTGCACCCCTGCCGCATCGAACGTCAGAATCCCCCGATCCCCGCGGGTGATGAACACGGGCCGGCCCGACTGCTCGAACAGCCGCCGGCCATAGGTGTGCAGGTCCTCGAGGGGGAAGGTATCACCGGGTTCGGCCGGCACACCGCATAGGCAGGCGGCCTCGACCGCGTTGACCTTGCGCCACACGTGCCGGAAACGCTCACCGTAGTGCCGCGAATCAAGCAACACGATTCGCTCGGCGAACTTCTCAAACAGGGCGTCGGCCCGTTCGATGAAACCGGGCCTCTCGCAACTGCCGGGCACCTGCTGATTGAAAATCACCACGTCGCACGTGCTCAGGGCCCGTCTGATCGCATCGAGCAGATGATCCTCCGACCGGGCCGAGCGGGCGTTGCGGACGCCGAAGTCAATCCGTTGCTGTTCGACGTCGCCGAGGTAACGCTTGACGAAGGTGTACGTCTGAAACGAATCCTCCTGAACGACAACGTCGTCTGTATTCACGCCCAATCGATCCAGTTGGCGGCTCAGCTCACGGCCGAACACGTCGTCGCCGACGACGCCGATGGCGTGAATCGCCGCGGGCTTGAGCGCGGCGAGGTTGTTGACGATATTCGACGCGCCGCCGGGCGAGTAGTAGTGCCGCCCGACCGCCTGGGCCCGGATGCCGGTCTCCACGGAGACCTCCGAGCCGGCCGGATCGAGAAGCCAGTAGGCATCCAGACAGAAATCGCCGTACACCGCGACCCGCACGCGGCCGACGGCCTGCAGAATCGCCTTAATCCGGGTCAGATCCACAGGGGCTCCTTCGCAGGGTGGCCACGAGTCGTTGGTACAGCCGCACGACCGTATCCTTCTGGTTGCCGTGGACATACAGGCCCCGACCGCCGAAGGCCGCCGGGATCCGCGTGACGATCGACTTCTGGTCGCGATAGTAATAGCCGGGTGCGCCCTCGTCGTTCATCTGGGCTGGATCGTGCGGCCGCAGGTCAAAATCGGCGGTGATAATCCCCCGCGGGCCGCGACCCACGTTGGCGGCCATGCTGACGGCCTTGAGCAAGACCTCCGGCCCGGTGACCGCGCTGCCCAGGTTCAGCACGACCCCACCTTGCTGCATGTGTGCGATATGCTCGACGAAGATCAGGAAGTCCCGTCCGCTGGTGGCCCCCTTCGCCCCGCCGTTGAATGAGGGATGCTGGTCGACCACGTCCGTACCGACGCCCACGTGCACCGTGAACGGAACCCCGGCTCGATAACAGGCGGCCAGGACGCTGACCTCCGGGCAGTGGAACTCGGTGCAGCCCAGGCCCTCGGGCAAATGGACCGCGGCGGCGTGGCGGAAGGTTGATTCGCAGATCATCCGGCCCAGCCCCTCACCCAGACCCAACCCATCGCGGTCGGCCTCCAGGATGGCGGCGTTGAAACAGGCGAATTCGCGGGCCATGCCGAATCGCCCCTTTTGCAGGGCGTGAGGCACGTCTTCGCTGGTCTGGCCGATCATGGCCAGCTCGAAATCGTGAATGGCCGTCGCGCCGTTGCCCGCGACCAGCGTGATCGCCCCCCGCCGGATCAGATCGATCAGCAGCGGCCCCAAGCCGTTCTTGATGGCGTGGGCGCCGGTGAACAATACCACGGGGCGATCCGCCCGCCGGGCCTCGACAATCGCCCGGGCAAGGGCATCGATCACCCCATCCACCTCGGCGGGCGGCGGGGTCGGCAGCGACGCCGGGTCCAGAAGGTCGCTCAGCGCAACCTTATTCCGTCGGCCCGCCAGAGGGTACGTGCCGATCCGCTCCGGATCGAACAGCTTGTAGCGCCCGTTGTAGTGCATCCTGGGCATTCATCCTACCGCGATACCGTCTTGGTGAAAAGCATGACGTTGACCTCAGTCCTTCAAGAAAAAGCAAAGGGACTGACCGGTTCCCCGTTCTTGTATACCGGCCTTCGTGAGCCTCCAGGTTGTCGTCGCCCTCCACGTCAGGCGGCGCCCGGTGGCCGGCCGGTGGTCCGGGCGCGGTACTGGCCGGGCGTCATACCCACGTTCTTCTTGAAGACCCGATGGAAGTAGTAGGCATTGGCGTAACCGACGCGCCGGGCGACCTCGTTGCACCGCAGATGGGTGGATCGCAGCAGGGTACAGGCGGCTTCAAGCCGAAGCGTCTGTTGGTAGGCGACGGGCGATGTATGGTACGCCTGCGCGAACGCCCGGAAAAGCTGGCGTTTGGACATGTGGGCCCGGGCGGCAAGATGCTCGATCTGAAGGGGCGCGGCGTACTGGGCGTCGATATGCTGGCGGACCTCGGCGATGCGCTGATCGACGAGGACGTGTTCGGGGCCGGGCCCCGTGAGGCAGCAATGCCCGATGACGATGTCGAACAGCCGCGCGAGAGTCCGGCCGGCGTAGTACCCGCCCAAGGGCGTGTGGCCCTGAAGATAATCGGTGACCTGAACCATGAGGATCAGGACCTCGTCGGCCACGTCCGCCGGGAGGCGTTCCTCCGACCGAAGCGCCAGCGTCGTGCCCGTGTACAGGCTCAGGACCGTCTCGAAAGGCAGGGTCAAGACCTCCCCACGACCGGTCTCGAGCGAAAACGTGATCTCCGAATAGATAGTGGATCCCTGCCCGGTGACGAAGTCGTGAGGTTCGCCCGGCGAAATAATCACAAACGTGCCGGGCACGACCGGCCGCCAGCGACCATTGCGAACGTAACGACCGGTGGACCGGGTGTACAACACGAAATGATAGAGATCGTGGGCGTGCTCGCGGAACGTGTCGCGCTCGCCGACCGGGTGGTCCTGATCGATGGCCGTGTGCTGGAAGATGGGGACAAAGACCCGACCCTCATGATAGATCATCATAGCCTGAGCACCAGGCGGATCGGACTGTGTCCGGATATATCGGTACATATGACACGATCGTGCAATAAGTATGCAACATTGTGCATTTTTGTCCGGGTCCACAGGCATTATACTATATTCTTGGAGCAGAATGCAAGGGGGGATGAGGTACGATGAGTGAGACCCTCGAAGTGGGACATGCTGAGGCAAGTGGTTCAAAGGAGCAAGGTCCGCCCTCCCGCCCTGGTTTTCCTGAGCGATAGCCCCTGGCTTTCCAGCCGGTTCGGTACTTCAGTGCCGGACTGCCGCGGCGACCGCGCCTCATGGGCCGGCCGGTGGCGGGAGCATGCCGCCGGGGGTACCGAGGGGCATTGGTCGGACGTGCCCGGAGGCGGTCCGAGAGGGGTCAAGCAGCCTGAGCAAGGAGCGCCGCAATGAGGGCGAAACGGGCCTTTACACTGATCGAGCTGTTGGTGGTGATCGCGGTGATCGCCATGCTGCTGGCCATCCTTTTGCCGTCGCTGACCCTGGTCAAGCGCAAGGCCGCCACGGCCGTGTGCCTGGTCAATACCAAGAACCTCTCCATGGGCTGGTACATCTACCAGGATGAGAACGATGGCCGGATCATGAGCTGCCGGGATACGGCCGTCGAGTCGGACGACCGTTTCGTTGGGTGGATCGGCATCCCCCGCGATGCGCAGGGCAACCTGTTGGGCATCGCCCAGACCAGCCCGGCCGTGACGGATGAGGACGAGATCCGCGGCATCGAGGTCGGCCTGCTGTACCCGTACATGAGGGGGCCGAAGGTCTATCATTGCCCGGCGGATACCATGCGACGAAGCGTGTTCGACGGAACGCTCGTGTATGTCAGTTACGGGATTCCCATGTGTCTGTATGAGTATACAAACGCAGGGGACAGCATGTACAACACACAGATCAGGCGGTTCGGGGAGATCACCTCGCCGTCGGATCGGTACCTGTTTGTCGAGTCGGCCGAGACGCGGAACTGGAACTCGAGCCATCACTTCGCGCTGGGGTCCCCGGAATACACGGGCCAGTCCAGGTGGGGCTGGTGGGGTCCGATGGCGGTGAATCATGGCGATAGCAGCATCCTGGGTTATTGCGACGGCCATGCCGAGACACGGAAATGGCGGGATCCGTTCACGCGGGAGCGGGTCAACAAGCTGGTCCAGCAGGGGGGGGAAATTACGGCATCGACTATCCCCCCGACGACCAACAGATGGATATCGCGTTCATGGCCGCGGGCTGGCCGTATCGACACAGACGGTGACTCAACGGGACCAGGATGCGTGAGATGCCTGGCAGACAGGGGCCCAATGGAAGCACAGAAAGCTGAATCATTGGTGATCGGCTTTGTTCAGGTTTTGTTTAGAGGGAAGGAGAGAATGATGAAGATTCCAACGTGTTATAGGGGTGTGCTGTTATTGGCGGCCTTGGCGCTGGCCGTGCCGCCTGCAGGGGCTGATCCGCTGCTGATGTTGGATGTCGGAAACAGCACGGCCGCGGGGGAGTTGCAGGCGGGTTGGACGGCTTTTGCGATCGCCAACAGCGGCCAGGTGTTCAATGGCGTAACGGTGACGTTTGGAGGGACCCTTTTGTCCAGAAGGCGCGACACGCCGACGGGTACTCCGTTGGAGCAGATGCTGCGGGACTTCATTTTCGGCAACGCGAGCAACATCACGATTACGTTGGCGGGTCTGGAGCCTCTGACGCTGTACGACGTGACGATGTACTCGTGGGACGCGAGCAGCGGCGGTCTGCGTCACGCGATCTGGACGGCCAATGGCCAGCCGCTATTCGAGACATCGTTCAACGGCAGTTCGCCCCCTGCGTCGTGGGATGATACCGGGCATCTTGGCCGGGCGCTGAGCGACGCCCAGGGCCAGCTTGTTTTGCTGAGCACGCGTGCGCCGGATGACGCCGGTCCGCACTGGGCCTTCGTGAATGGCCTGATCGTTGACAAAGTCGATCCGACGTTCAATCCGCCCCCGGTGGTCAGCGCCGGGCCCGACGTCGTCGTGGCCAAGCCCGTCTTCCCGCAAGCCGTGCAGCTTAACGGAACGGTCTCCGATCTTGATCCGAAGGAACC
>DSDH01000590.1 GCA_011055475.1 Phycisphaerales bacterium
AGGACCTCGTCCCGCACGACCGCCTCGCGGATGCCCCAGCGATCCTCATACACGGGCACCGGCAGACAGATATAGATGCGGGGTCGCGACGGCAGCGCGGCAAAGCGGCGGATCAGGTCCTTGTAGTCCTGATCGAACTCGTCGGCATACTCCCAGTTTTGCGGTTTGGAATCGTTGGTCCCCAGCTTGATGATGACCACGTGTGGATCATACACCAAGGCCTCCGCGAACGCTGCCTCATCCCAATAGGGCTTATCGCCCCGACGCAGCAGCGTTGCCCCGCTGACGCCGAAATTGCGACACTCCCACTGCGGTCCGAGCATCCGGCCCAACTGCGCCGGGTAGTGGTCTTGCTCGCGGTTCTCGATCCCCGCGCCGTAAGTGATACTGTCGCCCACGCACGCGACGCGGATCGTCTCCTCGTAATCCTCCGGCCGCACGACAGGCCGACTCATCGGCACGCATCCGCCCCACAGCCCACACAGCAGCCCGGCCACAAGGCCGCACCACACGCGTCGCTTCATGTTGTATTCCTTTCTCAGGACCCTGATCGACCGGCCCACCGGGCAAGGCGGGCCGGCGCGGCCCGCCGCCTGCGGGCCTGGCGTCAGCGGATCGACTCTTCAGGAAGCTCCATCTTGACCCCTTCATCCAGGGGCATCCGGTCGGGCAGCCCGCCCGTTTCCTCCTGCAAGCGATGCAACTCGGCCTTCAGATCGACCACCACCTGCGCGTACGCCGGATCGTGGATGAGATTGCGAAGCTCGCCGGGGTCCTCCTGCAGGTCGTACAACTCGGCCATGTGCCGGTCGGGCCCGCCGTCGCCGTGCGGGTAGTGCACGTACTTCCAGCGGTCCGTCCGCACGCCCCGCACGTTCGGCGTATACGGGAACTGCTTTTCGTAGTTGTATTCATACAGCCACGCCGTGCGCCATGGGGCCGACGGGTCCGCCAGCAGGGGCGCCCAGCTTCGCCCGTGAACGGCCCCCAGCGATCCGGCCCCGCACAACTCCAGGATCGACGGCGCCAGATCAACGTTGAGCACCTGCTGTTTGATTCGCGTGCCCGGCCCGATGCGACGCGGATACCGCACGATCAGCGGCACACGGATGCTCGGCTCGTGCATCGTGCGTTTGTCGATCATGCCGTGCTCGCCCAGCAGAAAGCCGTTGTCGCTGGTGAACACGAACACCGTATTATCCAATTGCCCCGTCCGTTGCAGGGCGGCGTACACCGCGCCGACGCTGTCATCCACGGAATTGATCGTTCCGACGTAGCTCCGCACGAAGTCCTCGAAGCGATCCACCCCCTCGGGCCGCCGATCCGGGAAGTCCTTGCGGAATTCATACAGCGGGCCGTAGATGCCGTGCCACGTATCCAGCCGCTCGGTGACCCAGCGGGGCTTGGCCTCCAGGTCAAACGCCGAGGCCGGGTAGGGTACCCGCACCTCGTCATAGGTATGGCGGTATGTCTCCTCCGGCACGAACGGCCCATGCGGCGCCTTGTGCCCCAGGATCAGCAAGAAGGGCCGATCCCGCGGGGCCTGCGATTCAAGCCACTCGACGGCCATCTGCGTCACCACGGTCGTGTAGTAGCCCGGCACCACCCGCCGCCGGCCATTGATGTTGAACTCCGTGTCGTAGTATTTGCCTTGGCCCTTGTGGCTGATCCAATAGTCGAACCCCGGCCGCTTGCGGTCATCCTCCTCGCCCATGTGCCACTTGCCGATATAGGCCGTGCGATAGCCCTCGGCGTGCAATTGACGGGGGTAGCTGGCCAGATCTTTCGGATAATCGGTGAAGTTGTCGATCACACCATGCGTGTGGGCGTACAGACCCGACAGAAACGACGCCCGGCTCGGCGAGCATAGCGAGGTCGTCACGAACATGCTCTCGAACCACGCCCCCTCGCGGGCCAGCCGGTCCAGGTGCGGCGTCTTCATCCCCAGCAGCGGCGTGGGGTGCATCCCGACGCAATCGGACCGCTGGTCATCTGTGAAGATCACCACCACGTTGGGCCGGTTCGTTCCTCGCTGGGTTGTCAGCGATGTGGAGCAGCCCGCCACGGCCGCCGCCGAGGCGCATCCGGCCAGTTTGAGGAAACCGCGACGTGTCGTGTGCGATGCGTTCATGCCGACCTCCCATCCATAAACCCGTGGTTCCGCTTGAATCGTTCCCTTCGGTCCTCCTGTATAGGCCCGGCGGGCTACTGAATCAACCTTTTCTTGAGACGTCGGACGGCCGCATAGCCCACGATCAGCACGAACAGCAGGATGTACGCGCCGTCCCACCAGAGGATCGCGTCCCACCGGCCGACGCACAGCGCCCGAACCAGCCGCGTGGAATGCGTCAGCGGCACCGCCTCGGCGAAGGGTCGCACTACCGCCGGCAACTGGTCGACCGGAAAGACCACCCCCGAAAAGAAGAACATCGGCGACAGCAGCCCGGTCATGTAGAAGTTGAAATGGTTGATCGTCCGCACGAACGACGTCACCAGCAGCGACAACGCCCCGAACATGACCCCGGTCGCGAACCCCAGCAGCGGGGCGGCCAGCGCGTTAGGCCAGTGCACGATCCGAAACACCGTCAGCACGCACAGCACCGCGAACGAGAAGAACAACCCCTTCGTCCCGGCCCAGAGGATCTCGCCGACGATCAGGTTGTTGGCCGTGATCGGCGCCGCCAGCATCCCATCGTAGACCTTCTCGAACTCCAGCCGAATGAACGTGCCGTAGGTGCACTCGAACGCCGAGGTCCACATCGCCGCCGTCACCAGCAGGCCCGTCGCGAGGAACTCAATGTAGGGCATCCCCTCCATCTCGCCGATGTAATGCCCCAGCCCCAGGCCGATGCCCCCCAGGAAAATCAGCGGCTCCAGGAACGGCGGCAGCCCGTTGCTCACCAGGTGCCGTGTGTACACCCGCATGTGCCGGAACCACACGCTGTACAGCCGCTGACGCAACGGCGGATAGGCGCGCACGCTACTGGACGGCATTGAGGCTCCTCCCGGTCGTTCTGAGGAACAGGTCCTCCAGGTTCGCCTCGCGCACGTAATAGTGATCGCTGTGCAGGGCCGCCGCCACCCGACGCAACTGCTCCAGGTCGTGCCCGTATACCCGCGTGATCTCCGGCGAGGCCTCCACCCGCAGCGCCTCGCCGAAGCAGGCGTCGATCCCCGTCGCCTCCTGCCCGTCGAACACCTCCAGCACGTAGGGCTCGATATGCTCAGCCAGCAGATCGCGCGGACGGCCGCCCAGCACCGCCCGACCCCGGTCCATGATCAGCAGCCCATCGCAAATCTGAAACGCCTCGTCCATATAATGCGTCGTCAGCAGAATCGTCGTGCCCCGCCGCTTGAGCTGACGCAGCTTGTCCCAGATCACGTGCCGCACCTGCGGATCGAGCCCCGTCGTCGGCTCGTCGAGAATCAGCAGCCGCGGCGCGTTGAGCATCGCCCGCGCCACCACCAGCCGCCGCTTCATCCCGCCCGACAGCTCCTTGATCTTCGCCTTGGCCTTGTCCGCCAGCTCCAGGAACGCCAGCAACTCCGCGATACGCTCGCGAGCCACGGCCCGCGGCAGGTTATAAAACCGCGCAAAGACCATCAGATTGCCGACGACGTTCAGCTCGTCGTCCAGGTTGTTCTCCTGGGGCACCACACCGGCCAGGTGCTTGATCGCCAGCTCCTCGCGCCGCGGGTCGCACCCGAACACGTCCATCGTTCCCTCATCGTCCGCGTCCGGGCGGCACATGCCGTACAGCATCTTCATCATGGTCGTCTTGCCGGCGCCGTTCGGCCCTAAAAAGCCGAAACACGCGGCCGCCGGCACGTCGAAATCCACCCTGTCCACCGCGCGCAGCGTACCGAACGTCTTGCTGATGCGACGAACTGTGATCACCGGTTCGGCCATGCCGATATCCATTTGAAATCCCACGGGACCGAAAAGCCCCGCGCCCCCGATTGTTCCGCCGCCGATCCCGTTACAGCAGGCTGTACAGCTGCTTCATGAACCCCTGCAAGAGCTTGGGTGAGATGTCGGCCAGTTCCGGCTCCGGCTGCTCGGCCCGCGCCATTCGCTGGAGAATGTCCCTGGCCTGCTCCTTGTGTCGCACGATCATCCGGGCCGTATCCTCGGCCTGTTCCAGCCGGCCGTCGGCCATCTGACGTAGATACAGGATGATCGCTTTGATGAGGTCCTTCTCGCTGATCGCGGCCCCGGCCGCCGCCTCCGGATCGTCACCGCCCGCGTTCCGCTCCTGGAGGATGTTCTGCTGCAAGTTGTACGTCTCCCGCATCATCTCATCTCGTCGCCGTTCCTCCTCCTCATCCAGCGGCACCAGGGTCAGCGGCGGCTCATCGTCCGACGGCGGAAGCGGAATATAGCAGCGATGCTTGCAGTGCGGGCAACTGCCCCACTTGCCGCCCGCCTCGTCCGGCGCCTTGATCCTCTTCTTGCAGCACTCGCAATGAAAACTGATCGGCATCGTCGCTACCTTTCCAGGCTCGCCTCCGTCTTGATGAATCAGCCGCCTTCGATCGACCGCTCCCGTCCTCCGACCCCGTTCTCGCTTTCCCCCTCCCAGCCAAACCAATATTTTTTTGAGGTTTTGGCCCTTTGAATTTCGAATTTGTTTAGGGTTTAGAAATTAGTATTTCAGATTTTGATTTGTCATTTTTCATTTTGATCTTTGATCTTTGAATTCCCTTCCGCCCGGTATTCGGCCTGGACGTCGGTGGTGATGCCTCCCCGCGGGCTGAAACGGGCCGTCACCCGCATCCACCGGGGGCGGCACGCCCCGCTGAGATCATCCAGAATGTCGTGGGTCAGCCGCTCGTAGAAGATCCCCTTGTCGCGGTAGCCCTGCAAGTAGAACTTGAGGCTCTTGAGCTCGATGCACGTCGCCCCCGGGATATACTCGATCACGATCTCGCCGAAATCCGGCTGGCCCGTCTTCGGACAGACGCTCGTGAACTCCGGCGCGCGGATCGTGATCGTATAATCCCGACCCGGCCGGGGATTGTCGAACAGCTCGACCACCGCCATGTTGCCCTCATCGAAAAACCACGTATACTGCCCCTATCATAAGCCAAACCGACCTTGCTGCAAGGATCAGCCTGGAAATGGACAAGACCGCCGTCGTGTTGCTCAGTGGGGGGCTCGATTCGGCCACGACCCTGGCCATCGCCCGCGATGAGGGTTTTGCGTGCTACGCCATGAGCTTTCGTTATGGCCAGCGCCACGCCGTGGAGTTGGCCGCGGCCGCTCGCGTCGCCCGGGCGCTGGGCGTGGCCGAGCACCGCGTCGTCGATCTCGATCCGGCGGGCTTCGCCGCCTCCGCCCTGACCGATACCACCCGTGATGTGCCCAAGGACCGTGATGACATCGGTACCGGTCCCGTCCCCTCGACCTATGTACCGGCCCGCAATACGATCTTCCTGAGCTACGCCCTGGCCTGGGCCGAGGGGCTCGGCACCGGGGACATCTTTATCGGCGTC
>DSDH01000055.1 GCA_011055475.1 Phycisphaerales bacterium
GCACTCGCTGGGGCTGCTGTACTCGGCGTTCACGTACTTCACGGGCTTTCGCGTCAACTCCGGCGAGTACAAGCTGATGGGCCTGGCGCCCTACGGCGAGCCGCGGTACCGCGACCTGATCCTGCAAGAGCTGGTGGACCTCAAGGAGGATGGCTCGCTGCGGTTGAATCTGTCGTATTTCCCCTACTGTTACGGGCTGACGATGACCGGCCGCAGGTTCGCCCGCCTTTTCGGCGGTCCGCCCCGTCGGGCCGAGGCGCCCATCACGCAACGCGAGATGGACCTGGCCGCCTCGATCCAGGCCGTGACCGAGGAGGCGATGCTCCGGGCCGCCCGGCACGTGCACCGCCAGACCGGCACCCGACACCTGGTGTTGGCCGGGGGCGTCGCGCTCAACTGCGTGGGCAACGGGCGGATTCTCCGCGAGGGGCCGTTCGAGTCGATCTGGATTCAGCCGGCGGCGGGCGATGCGGGCGGGGCGCTGGGGGCGGCGTTGTTCGTCTGGCACCAGTTGCTCGGCCATGAGCGCAAGGCCGAGGGGCGGGACTTCCAGGCCGGCTCGCTGCTGGGCCCGGCGTATACCAACGAGCAGGTGCGGGCGTTCCTTGATTCGGTCGGGGCGGCGTACCATGCGCTCGGCGAGGAGGACCTGATCGAGACCGTCGCCGGCCTGATCGCCGATGAGAAGGTTGTCGGCTGGTTCCAGGGCCGCATGGAGTACGGCCCGCGGGCCCTGGGGCATCGCAGCATCCTGGCCGATGCCCGCAGCGAGGCCATGCAATCGGTGATGAACCTGAAGATCAAGTTCCGCGAGTCATTCCGGCCGTTCGCCCCGTGCGTGCTGCGCGAGCACGTGCACGAGCATTTCGAGATGGCCCCCGGCCAGGACAGCCCGTACATGCTGCTGGTCGCGCCGGTGCAGGCGTCGCGTCGATTGCCGATCCCGGCCGATTGCGTGGGGCTGGCCCGGCTGCGGGTCAAACGCAGCGACGTGCCGGCGATCACGCACGTGGACTACTCGGCCCGCGTGCAGACGGTCGACCCCGAGCGGCACGGACGCATGTACAAGCTCCTGCGGCGGTTCGCCGACCGTACGGGCTGCCCCGTGGTCATCAACACGAGCTTTAACATCCGCGGCGAGCCGATCGTGTGCAGCCCGCAGGATGCATACCGCTGCTTCATGGCCACGGATATGGACGTGCTGGTGATGGAGGACCAGATCCTGTATAAGCACGAGCAGCCCGACGCCGAGGCGCACGACATCGAGGCGTATAAGGCCCGGTTCGAGCTGGATTGAAAGGCTCATCATGCCGTTTGTGCAGATTGACTGGGACCCGACCCGCCGAACGCTGCGGCAGTTCGGCTGGATCGCCCTTGGCATGGGCATCGTGCTCTCGGCCGTTCTGCGCTGGCTGCACGGCCTGCCCCCGGTAGGGATGGCGCTCCTGGTGGGCTTCGGTGTTTTGGCCCTGGTGTTTGGGTACCTATGGCCGGCGGCGGCGCGGGTGCTCTACGTGGGCCTGAGCCTGCTGACCGCGCCGATCGGATTTGTGCTGGGTCTGGTGGTGCTGGCGGCCTTTTACTTCCTGATCCTTACGCCCGTGGGCCTCGTGTTCCGCCTGATCGGGCGCGACGTCCTGAGGCGGCGCTGGCCCGACCGCGACGCCAGCGCCTGGGTGCCGCACCGCCGCACCGACGACATGCAGCGCTACTTCCGCCAGTTCTAGCGCCGGCGCCCGGTGCCGTGCCGCGGCCGGACCATGACCCCTGATTCCTACCGCTGTCCGCGGTTGATCGACTGGGCCTCCCGCATGACCTTACGCCGACCCGCCCACTGGCCCGGCACCAGGTTGCGGGCGTCCTCCTCGTTGGCCCCGCCATACTCGGCCAGTTTGTCACTACGGTAACGTTCGGCCTGCTCGTAGAGGTACTGCGCGTTGGCCTCGAGCATACTCCGAGCCTCTTGGACCTGGCCCTGATCGCGGAGTTTGACGGCCAGCTCGTTGCGTTCCGTGGCGATCTGCTCGACCACCGCGGCCATGACTTCGGCGTTGACGGCCTTGGCCGCCTGCTCGGACGACATCGTATATTGCGCCGTCACGACCGCGCCGAAGCGCTGCCGCTCGTGCGTCAGCAGATTGTCGTACCGTACGTCGACCTCGGCCAGCCAGGGGATGCGACCGGTCGAGCTGGCCGGCACCTCCAGCTCGAGCAAGACGTACCGCTCGTGCTGGCTGTAGATGTGGGAGATGGACGATCGGGCCGTCCGCTCGCCGATCGTCCCCGTGCGGCCCAGCCAGCGCAAGGGCCGAACGCCCGGACCGCAACGGACCTCAATCTCGACCTCCTGGGCCACGACCGACAGCGCCCGGCCAAACTCCTCGTCGAAGATGCGCGCCAGGTCGCGGGCGTTCTCGGCAAAGTAATGGCTGCCGTCGCTGCCGTAGGCCAGTTGCGTCATCAGGTCCTCGTTATAGCCCATGCCCAGGCCGATGGTGGTCACGGCGATGCTCTCCCCGCCCAGGCGTTGGCCGAGCCGGGCCAACTCCGGGGGGCTGCTGGGCCCGACGTTCGCCAGTCCATCGGACAGCAGGACCAGTCGACTCACCCGCCGGTCATCGTGAAACTTGCGCAGCTCGGCTGCCCCTTTCTCGACCCCGGCATACAGAGCAGTGCTGCCCCCGGCGTGGATCTCCTCGATGCGGGAGAGAATCCACTCCTTCTCGCGGGCCTTGGTCGCCGGCACCACCACCCGCACGTGCGTATCGTACGTCACCACCGAGACGATGTCCTCTGGTCCCAGCCGACAGACCGCCTTGGCCGCGGCGTCCTTGGCGCGGACGATCTTCTCCCCTTGCATCGAGCCGGACTTGTCCAGCACGATCGCCACGTTCACCGGCGGCCGCTGACAGACACCGGCGGGTTCGTGACCCCGCAACGCGACCCGGATGTACACCGTTTGGGTCTTGTCGCACAGCAGCATCGGGTGGCTCACCGCCGCATCCAGCGTCACCGAATGGTCGGCTCGCTCGGTCGCCCCGGCCGGCCCCGCACAGACCGCCAGCAGAAACAGGAATAGTGTTCGTTTCATCGTTCGCCCCTTTCAGTTTAGAATGACCCGCTCATTGACAGCGTGCTACATCCGCCAGAAGTAGTGCCATTGATACGTCAGCTCAACGTCCTTGCCGCTCTCCAGATCGACCTGCCAGGTCACGCGGCCGATGGTGTTTAGGTGGTACCACCACTGGGGCCAGTTGTACCAGTTCCACCAGGCCGGCACGCCGTCGGCCAGCCAGCCCTCGTGTCGGCCCAGGTGCTCGATGCGTCCCTCGTGCGAGGCCCCGTCGATCTGCCCCAGCACGGACCGCGTGATCTCCAGCACGACCGTATCCTCTTTGCGGTTGGTGATGGTGATGCGACCCCGCAGATCGCTGCGGGCGTAGTCGCTTCCGTTCCATCGCATGGCCTGGGGGGTGCGTTCGACCTCCTCGTCGATCTTTTCGACGGCGATGTCCACCGCGGCGGTCAGCTCCAGATCGCCGGTGGCGCCGACGGCGGTGTACGTGGTCATGCCCTGGGCGATGAGCCGGCCCTCCCGCAGGATCAGGGCCGGGGCGGTCGTGATGGGATGCTCGCTGTCGTTGGCCAGGCGGATGACGTGCTTGAACTTGGGGGCGTGCAGCAGCCGCGCCAATTCCTGTTGCTGCTGGCTGTTGAACTGCTGCCGCACCTCGGGAGGCGGTCCGAACGGCAGGTCCAGCACGAACACGTTACGATAGCCCAACTCGAATTCGGTGACGGGCACGACCATCCGCCGGCCCTTCTTGAGCGTGATGTGCTCAATGGTGAAGACGTACAGGTCTTCATTCCGTCCGGAGCCGGTGACCTCCGGGCCCAGGTCGATCGACTCGCCCTGACTGCTGCGGGTCTCGCTGAATCGCGGGCTGGCGGCCTGGGTCATGATGGCGTTGCTGAAGGCGAAGGCCGTCTGCGCGTTCTCCTGGAACACGTTTGAAAGCTGCGCGACGGTCTGCTGCAGGCTGATGGGGTCGACGGTGTCCTTGAAGGCGAAGCTCGGCACGCCGATGACCAGATGCAGGGTAACATCCTCCAGGTCCGTCAGCTCGTTGACCAGTGTGGCCTGGAGCTTCACGCGGGCCCGGCCCTTGCCGTCGATCTCGATGCGATAGTTGGGGATCCATCGGATTCCCCGCTGCAGGTAGGTCATGCCCACACGGGCGTGGTCGGCCGGCCGGCCCGCCCAGTCCAGCTTCAGCGTCATCACGTTGCGGAACTCCTCCACGCCCACCTGATCGTTGGGCTCGTCCAGAAACGTGATTTTTTGAATCTGGCCCACTTGCACGACGCGAACACCCCCGGCGACCCGCAGCAGAAGCACATCGCTCTTCTGAGGCAACGCCGGGTCGCCGCCGGGGCCGCCGGTCTCCTGCAACTCCTCGCTGGAACGCTCCAGCAGCCGCACGAGCGTCGCATCATAGGGATAGGGCTCGCTCGACTCCCGTATCTGCACCCGCTTGCCCAGGTTGGCCTCGATGAGCTCGCGGATGGACAGGGCGGTCTTGTTCACCGTCACGATCTCCTGGCCGGCGACGGTCGCCGACAGCGTCGCCCGTTCGTCGGCGCTGTAGGGCCAGAACGTACCGATCACCGGCCGGGGCAGATAGTCCAGGACCACGTTGCCCTGGGCATCGGTCGGCAGCATCCCCTCGTGCAGGACGAAGGCGTGGCCGTCCTTGAAGACCGTCACCTCCGTGACGGGCAAGCTGCCCAATACCTTTTTGGCGTCGGCCGGGGACTCGGCGGACAGGACGACTGGAAGACCCATGACCAGAAACGCCGCCGGTGAAATGCATCGCATGAGATTCATAGTCCTTTCCTTTCGATCCTTGCACCACGGGAACGTGTCATCAAACACCTCACATAAAGTTTACGACCGGCCTGGCCGGGTCCGAAGTAAAAGGCCTGTAAAACCCAGCCGACTTGTTTTTACAGCCGATTTACACGACCGATGGAGGGTTTGTGCCTATAATTGAAGCAGGGCGTGGTGTAAGACGAGGATAGAAGGCATGAGTGAATCGAAACCCATCGGTGAGCCCCAGGCGTCGATCCTGGTGGTCGAGGACGAGCCGCGGATTCGCCGCGGGCTGGTGGACTTTTTGGAGTTCCACGCGTTCACGGTCACCGAGGCGGTCGATGGCCCCCAGGCCGAAGCCCTCGTCGCCCGGCGACGGTTCGACCTGATCCTGCTGGACCTGATGCTACCGAAGATCAGCGGCGAGCAATTATGCCGCGAATGGCGGCGCCAGGGCCTGACCACGCCGATCATCATGCTCACGGCCAAGGGCCAGGAACAGGACAAGATCGCCGGCCTGGATTTGGGGGCCGATGACTACATCACCAAACCCTTCAGCCTGGAGGAGCTGCTGGCACGGATCAGGGCCGTCCTGCGACGGACCGATCCGGCGCGGTCCGTA
>DSDH01000458.1 GCA_011055475.1 Phycisphaerales bacterium
GCAGCAGAGCGTTGCACCCACGGTTCGGCCCTCCTATGTGTGGGTCGTACCGGGAAAAACCGAGTATCTTTTGACCGTGTCGCGACCCGAGGCGGGCTCGCCGCTGTCGCTGAATTCCTACTCTTTCGAGCCCGATGGGTTGGTTCTTCACGGGGTTGAAGACAACATTGCCGAAATGGGTAACCTCAAGGTGATTGTGGAGCGTCCGGCCGAACACACGGCGTTCGCCGATGCCGTGCTGACACTGGAGTTCTCCGGGCAGAGCGTTCCGGTTCATTTCGTCGCCGCGCCACTGGAGCCATGATACGTGAGATTGAACGAGGTACAACGATGACAAACAAGGGTGCCCTGCTCAGCCGCAGTGCAGGAAGAAGAGGGCAATGGGTGAGCATGGGCTTGGCCATCCTGGGTGGACTGCTCGTGGCAGACATCACCACCGCCGCGGATGCAAAGGTGTCGTCCGCCAGACATCTGCTACTTTTGATGGAGGCTTCACGGGCCCGGTATGAGACCCTCCAGGCCACCATCGAGGAGCGGACCTACCAAATGACAAGCGGCTCGCAAGAGCCGCAGATGGCGGGGGGTTCGACGTGCCTGTGTCGGGTACGGCCGGACGGCACGTATCTTGAGATACGCGCCCGGTCGTACATGAATGACTTGGTCGATCACACGACCTGGTACGCTATCGGCAAGAATGAAGCCCAATGGTTGCGTTTGGACCATCGCAGCGGCAAGGTGGCCGGCCGCGTCACGCGCCCCAAGCAGGTGATTGCTCCCGTCCACTCACCGTATGATGCCATGTGGGGCCTGCTGAGCCGTCCATGGGCGCATCTTGTCAGCCGAATCGAAACAGCCACGCTCAAGGTGGACGAAGGCACCTTCGTATTGGAGCTTCCACTGAACGATGCATCTCCGTCGCAGTGGCTTCGCCTATATGTGGATCCGTTCAGGGGATTCGTTCCCACGGCAACCGAAATCCTCTACCCGGATCAATCTGTCGTGTATCTGCGCGAAGAATGTGGCGACTGGCGGAATATAAACGGGTTGTGGGTCCCGTTCAGGTATAAGTCCGCAGCCATCGCCGCGGGCTATTGGCAGGAATTCACTGTTCAGTCGATGACGCTCAACGCCATCCTGCCGGACGAGGAGATGACGCTTGTCTTTCCGAAGGGGACCGTGATCGACGACGATCTGAGGGGCATCCGATACAAGGCCGGCCCAAGCCATCCGCCTCAACACACCGCTGTCACCACCGTTACAGCAGCCGCCCCAGCGGTGGCCGGGGAAGAGGATTTGGCTCAGGCCGCCGCCTTCGCCGAGGCCCTGATGGTCCAGAACAGAGTCTCCAGCAACACGATCACCATCCAGCCGAGGTACGTCTGGGTTTATCAGGGTCGGCGCGAATACGTTCTGCGAGTCACTGGCGGCGCCGCCAATGACACATCTCTGTTGGACAGTCGTTTCGAGCCCGATGGGTTGGTTCTTCACGGGGTTGAAGACAGCATTGCCGAAATGGGTAACCTCAAGGTGATTGTGGAGCGTCCGGCCGAACACACGGCGTTCGCCGATGCCGTGCTGACACTGGAGTTCTCCGGGCAGAGCGTTTCGGTGCATTTCGTCGCCGCGCCGTTGGAGCAGTAGTCGTTTTAATCGTTGTCGGCGTCCATGGGCGGCTTGAAAGCGGTCAGCCAGGTGCTGCCCAAGGTCTCATCGTGCGCGACCACACGTACATCCACGAACCCCGCGCCCCTCACGAGGTTCATCAGCTCGCCGCGGCTGAAGGCCCCGACCATCACGTTGAACAGCGCCGGCACCAGCGGGCCGTTCTTGTCATCATCCAGCAGGAACTCCTGGATCACCACGAGCCCGCCGGGCACCAGCGACCGATACGCCTTGGCGAGCTTCTGTTCGGCGCTGCTGCCGGGTCCGTGGAGCACGTTCGAGAAGAGCACCACGTCGTTGCCTTCTCCGAACTCATCGGTATCCCAATCGCCGACCTGCGTGCGGATGCGGTCGGCCAGGCCGTCGGCGGCGATCCGCTCGGCGGCGATGGCGACCGTCTCCGGCACGTCGAACACCACCGCCTGTAGCTCGGGCCACTTGCGACAGGCCAGGATCGAATAGGTCCCGGGGCCGCCGCCCACGTCGAACAGCCTCTTGCGCCCCGACAGATCGACGTGATCGAGAAACAGCCGCCCGCGACCGGCCATGGTGATGTTGTCCATGCCGAGGATGAACCGCCGATGTTGTTCTGGGTCGCGCGCCGGCGGGCCCTGCCGGGGCCCTTCCCGCACGACCGATTCCAGCCGGTCCCAGAAGCTCCACACGCTGGCTCCGTGGGCGATGATGTCGCCCTGATAGAGCGGCCGACCCGGAACGAGATAGCGATCCGCCGTCTCGGTGTTCTCATACCGGCCGGCACTGCGACGCAAAAGGCCCATCCCGCAACAGGCGATCAACAGGCGCTCCAACATCCCCGCATCGGTGCCCGTCCGCCTGGCCAAGGTCAGCGCATCCAGAGGCCCTTCGGCCAACGCCTCGAACACCCCCAGCCCGTTGGCCACGTGCAGCACGCGCCCCACCCGGTAGCTCCAGGTCCATTCCAGCAGTGACGCCAGTCCCTTGTCCATTCCAGACTCCGCACAATCCCACTACGCCACGGACCCCCTGAGCCCCACTATGGCTCCACGCAGGAAGTATACGCCAAACCCCACCAATGCGATTCCGCAAACCCATAGGATGATCCGCTGATTCCGCGGCCCCAGCAGATTCGTACCGTGGTAACTGGTGAAGGACAGGATCGTCAGCCAGATCAGATCGCAAGACCAGTGCACCAGGGCGAACAGGGCCAGGGCGATCCAGCCGAAGGACTTGGCCTGCAGCGCCAGGTTCAGCCCGACGGTCGCCCACCACAGAAGGAAGTACGGGTTGCCCGCCGAGAGCACCAGGCCCGTCATCACCGGCCCCGAGGTGGACTTGACGGCCTGCGGATTCTCCGCCCGGGCCCGCAACAACCCGACCCCCATCCAGATCAGGAACCCCCCGCCCAGCAACCCCACGATAATCTGGAACACCTCAGCCTGGAACAGGATCGCCAGCCCGGCCATCAGCAGGAAGATCAGCGGGATCTCCACCAGGCCGTGCCCCAGGCTGATGAGCACCCCGGCCCAGCGATTCCTCGTGCCCTGGGCGATCGTCGCCGCCGTCACCGCGCCCGGGGCCATTACGCCGGACAAGCTCACGCCGATGGCCAACAACAGGAAACGCAGCAGTTCCACGATGGCCGGTCCCTCACTCGCCGATGATCTTCACGAGGACCCGCTTGCGCCGTCGGCCGTCGAACTCCCCGTAGAAAATCCGCTCCCACGGCCCGAAGTCCAGCTTTCCGTCGGTCACCGCGACGACGACCTCGCGGCCCATGACCGACCGCTTCAGGTGCGCATCGGCGTTGTCCTCATAACCGTTGTGCCGGTACTGATCGTAGGGCTTCTCGGGCGCCAGCCTCTCCAACCAGACCTCAAAATCGTGGTGCAGGCCCGGCTCATCGTCGTTAATGAACACGCTGGCGGTAATGTGCATCGCGTTGACGAGCACAAAGCCCTCGCGGATGCCGCTCTCGGCCAGACACTGCTCCACCTGGCCGGTGATGTTGATCAGCTCCCGCCGCCGGTGTGTCTCGAACCATAGCTCCTTACGATAACTCTTCATGGATTCTCTCCCAGCATACCCGGCCGCCGCTGCGGCCGCCCCGCGCCAGTGTAGCCGCGTCCGCCGGCCGGGCCAAGCGATTTTCGTCACCCGGCTCTCGGATCGGGCCAAACGACATAAAGTCCGCCCGGCCGACGGCCGTTATATCCGGGGAGGTCCCGCTGTCGGGCCGTATCCGACGGCGGTCATGTTCCGGTGAGCCTTCGAAGGTATGAGAGATAACATGATCGCCCAATGCCCTCACTGTGACAACGAATTCTACGTGCCGCCCGATGTGGTCGGACAGAAGGTCCCCTGCACCAAGTGCCGTCATGACGTCCGGGTCGTCGCTCCCTCCGACGGCGACGGCGCCGGCGGCTCCAATCAGACCATCATCTACAACACGTTATCGGACGGCGTCAACCTGCGTGAAGGGTTCAAACGTTTGGCGCTCGTGACGTCCTTCCTGATGGGCCCGGTTATCTGGACGGTCATCAAGGCCCGGGATCTGTACACGCTGAACGCCAGCTTCAGCGAGCCCATCGACAACTCGCTGCGGTTTATCATCATCTGGGGCATCGGCTTTACCGGCTGCTGGGCCGTCTACGTCGTGGCGGTTATGCTGGTGCGGAGTTTTGCTATCGGACGTCGCCGACGCGAACGCAAGAAACTGGCGCGTCCCCTCTCCGTCCTGGCGGTCGCCTCGGTGCTGCCGCTGATCCCCGGCCTGATCGGGGCATGGCGATATATCAGCAGCAGCCCCCTCTGGTATTGGGAAGACGTGTTCAAACACCTCCTGCCGTGGCCCGCGGCAGGCTTTGCGGCCGTGTGGGGCACCTACCTCATCACCCTCTTCGTCGGCACCGGATTCCGCTACAAGTGCAGCGACCAGGTCCTTCAGGATATGCGCCGGTTCGAACCCGGGGTCGGGGCAGGCCGTGTCGCCGCCGATTCCTGGCGGACACGCTGACGTTCTGACGAACCACCCCAGAATCCGCAAGTAACCCCTTGCACCAGAAGTGTGTTTCTGGCATGTTCTGGTCGGCCGATAGGAAATAGGGGTGTTCATGAGCAGACTCCGCCGGGCCGCGATGGTCCTGTCGCTGGCCCTAATCCTGGTATGGTTCGCGTTGAGCGTCTACGGTGCCTTCTTAGGCGCTGCCGAGGCGCGTGCGCTGGTGAACCGTGTGCCGCTGGTGGTCTACTGGATCGTGCTGGCGGCGATGCTCGGCGTGGGGATCGTTCTGTTCCCGCGGCTTCGGTGCAGGCCCGGCCTGCTGGCGATCCACGTCGGCGCCGTGCTGGTCATTCTTGGCGGCATGTGGGGTAGCGAAGCGGGACATCGTCTGCAAGAGCGTCTTCTCGGCCGCGATAAGCTCCGCATGGGCCAGATGGTGATTTACGAAAGCCTCACGGAGAACCGGGTCCTCCCGGAGACCGCCGGGCTGGGTTACGCCCTCGACCCCAACGACAACGCGGTGATCTACGAGCTGGATGCCGCCCGCCGGCCGGTGCTGGTCGCCGATGACGATCCACGCATTTTCAGGTTGCCGTTCTCCGTTCGACTGATCGACTTTCGCATCGAGTTCTACGAACCGCCACGGCTCCTGGTCGATCACGGGGATGAGCCCGGCTGGAGCATCCAGCCCGTTGAGCCGGGCATGCAGTACGACCTCGATGGGCACGGCACGCTGACCATCCTCGACGTGTATCGGAACCTGCGCGTCGGCGCGGAAGGCGAGGTAATCGACGAGGCCGGCCCCGGCTGGAACCCGGCCGTCCGTGTACAGATCGA
>DSDH01000457.1 GCA_011055475.1 Phycisphaerales bacterium
CCAGTCGAGGGTCCGCAGCCCGTACACCTTGATCATTTCCATCGTGGTCTCCCTTCACTGTAGTCTGCCGGATCACACCTTTCAGGTGCTCATTCTACCGGCTTGCGCCAGAGTCGCAAAAGCCGGATATGAAATCAGGAAGGGCTCGTGAGAAACGTACGGGCCACGGAAACGGGCCCTTCTTGTCATTCCCGCGAAAGTCGACGACGCGCCTTGGCGGGCGGGAATCCACGCTTTGCGGACAGAGCGCACAACTCATGTCGAGCCTGGACCCCGGATCAAGCCCGGGGTGACACTTTTTTCAACAGCCTGCCAGGGGATTGGCTCGGCATGGTTGCAGCGCCCCGTCCTGAAAAGGCGCCGGCAAAACCAGCCCCCGCCCCGGAATGGCGATGCCGGTCCTTACGAACGAGCTTCTCGCGGACGGCGGTCAAACGGAGAGGGCGGGATTCGAACCCGCGGTCCCGAAAACGGGACACTGGTTTTCGAAACCAGCTCGATAAGCCACTCCGACACCTCTCCAAGTGCCTCTTTGGCAAGGGCATGCAGCCCGGCGGGCCTGCCTCCGCCCGGCTCCCGAAGCGGCTCAGGACACAACGCCGCTTTACGGGCCTCGCCCAAATAGGCTTGCGCTGACTGTACAGCGAACGGGGCAATACTGCAAGAGTCTTGGAGCGAAACTGTGCTGCGTTGATCCCTTTGAGGCGCCCGCCCTGAAGGAGTGCCGGTAACAGACCTGGATTTACGTGCGGCCAGCCGAGCCCCTCGCGTTCGACGTCCCGCCAGGTCCCGTGCGATGGGTCGCGGAGCCATCCACCGGTACGGCGGAAGACCAGAAATGAAGGACCGCTAACCGAGCAGACCGATTAACGCTTGGGCCAACCTGTCCACGGCGCCTCGGATGGGTGGACTGAGTCCTTCGCCGAGCCTGATCTGTTGCGGCTGTATCGCCAGGAACCAGCACTCGGTTTCGACCTGCCGACGGATCAGGTCGACAAACAGCCGTGGGGACAGGCCGTGCGTGCCCGTGGAAACGCGGGATATTCGCTCCGGGGCCAGCAGAGCGATCGTGCCCGGCGGAGCGCCGAAATCGCTTGCATCGACGATGAGCAACAGCCGCGGGCCGAGCCGGACGATCGGCTGGACATAGTTTTCGGGAATCGTCCCGGCGTCGATGACATGGGCGGCCACGCGGTTGCGGATTCGCTCGCACAGCACGGGTCCGGCGCCGTCGTCGCCCTTGAGCGTCTGGCCGACGCCGAGAATCACGATGCTCTCGGTCGGCAGGACGGCGGTCCTGTCGGCGAGAAAACGCAGGACCTCGGCGTCTACAGGCGGATGTTCAGTTCGCACTTGCATTTGGGGCACAGGATCTTGGCGAAGTCGGCGGTCTGCGGTTCGGGGGGGCCTTCCCCCTCGGGTGATCGTGGCAGGTCGTGGGGTTGTCCGGTCAGATCGGCCTGTCGGGCCAGGACCAGGGAGGGGTTGGCGTAGGCCAGCGGCCCCAGCCGGTCGGCCAGCCAGATCAGGTGCTTTCGGGTGCCCAGAATCGCGCCGCACCGCTCGCAGCGCTGCAATTCGAACTCGTGCACGGTGCGGGTCTCGGCGCGGTCCAGCGTGGCCAGGTCCCACTGGTCCGTCAGCCGGATGCCTTCCTGGGTGGTGCAGTTGTCCCGGCAGTGGCCGCAGAAGATGCACGCGTCATATCGGCAGGTGATCCGCCGCACGGGCGGCTGGGTGTCCACCGCGTCGATCATCGTCAGGGCCTGCGTGGGGCAGACGTTCACGCACGCCCCGCAGCCGATGCACTGATCGGGCTGCAGTTCCGGCTTGCCGCGATAGCGCGGCGGCACGGTGCACGGCTCGGCGGGGAACCGCGTGGTGAACCGCGGAGACAGAATCACGGTGATCGCTTCCTTGAGCTCTCTGACTTTCGGCCAACGCATGGGTCTGCCCCGCTAAGATTCGCAAGGATGCTTTTCGGGGGCCGGGGACGCCCCGTGCCCGTCCGCCCCGTATCGATCAACGACGCTGCCTTCCCACAACGGCACGCCGGAGGCATAGGCCCCCCGCGCGATGGCGTGGGCGCCCGTGGGCGAGGTGATCAGGATAAAGACCGCGCACACCAGGGCCTTGGCGATGATGGCCCCCTGTCCCGAGGCCGCCGCCACGCCCGCGAGCAGCAGGATCGTACCCAGCGTGACGCACTTGGTCGAGGCCTGCAAGCGGTTGTAAATGTCCGGGAACCGCACCAGGCCGATGCACCCGAACAGGTCGAACAGAACCCCGATCGTAATCAGAATGTAGCCGATGACCTCACTCATCGAAACGGCGACCCTCCAGGAACTTGGCCAATGCGATGGTCCCAATGAAGCTCAGCAGCGCCCAGCCCAGCGCGACGTTGAGGTAAAAGTCCTGGCCCGTGCTCAGGCTCAGCAGGCCGCAGAAGCCCACGAGCACGATGCCCAGAATGTCGATGGCGACCGTGCGATCCGGAGCGCTGGGGCCGGCGGCGATCCGGTACAGACACAGAAAGCAGCAGGCCGTCAATCCAAGGGTGTACAGCGTAAGCATCAGGGTTCCTCGAAAATGCGTTCCAGGAAATACTCGAATCTGCGCGCGATCATCCGCGTCGCCTCGTCCACGTCGTCGGAGCGCACGTTGATCCAGTGCACGTAAAGCGTGCCGTCGTCGGTCAGATCCACGGTCAGCGTGCCGGGCGTCAGGGTGATGCTGTTGGCCAGGGCGGTGATGGCCGACTCGCTGGTGAGCGAGGTCTTGATCTTGACGATCCCCGGGCGGATGGGCATCTTCGGGTGCAGCGCCCGGTAGACCACGTCGAGGTTGGCGACCAGCACGTAGTAAAAGAACACCGGCACGTAGAGCACAAACCACACGATGCGTTTCGGCGAGCGAAACACGTGGTGCTCGGGCGGAAGCACGTCCTGGAACAGCACCGCCACGACGGCCGCGGCCACAATGCCCGCCAGGAACACCTGCCCGTCGAGATGGCCCTCGACAAACGGCCAGGTCAGCAGAATCCAGATCACCAGGGCCAGCACGAAGTAGATCACCCGCCGCATCCCACGACTCCTTGCCTCAATATCTGACCAACGTGATGGAATTGTCGACGCCCGCGAGCAGCACATCGACGGCCGGTTGAAGCACCGTCTCCCTCAAGGCCGGCAGCAGCACCAGCAGGCTCATCGCCAGGCAGAGCACCGCGAGAAACCCCATGGCCACCAACATCGAGCTTTTGCTTTCCTGGGCGTTCCGCAGGTCCTCCGGCAGCGCGCCCAGAAACACATACCGCTGGACCTTCAGGAACGACAACAGCGTCACAAAGCTGACGAGCACCGTGACCGCGGCCAGGGCGAAAAGGCGGGCCTGCACGGCCGCCATCACCAGGATCAACTTGCTCCAAAAACCATTGAAGGGAGGCACCCCCGCAATGGAGGCGGACGCCACACCCGCTGCGGCCCCCGTGAACGGCAGCCGTTGGACAAGACCGCCCATCCGCTTCAACTGCCGCGTGCCGGTCGCCATTTCGACGGATCCGCTGGTTAGAAACAGCAGCGACTTGAAGACGGCGTGATTGACCAGGTGGAACAGCCCCCCCAGAATGGCCAGCGACGCCCACACCGCGTCGCCCTGTCTGGCCGCGATCAGCGCACCGATGCCGAGCCCCAGCACCACGTATCCCATCTGGGAGATGCTGTGATAGGCGAGCAGTCGCTTGAAATCCCATTGCCCGACCGCCAGAAAAACGCCGATGACCATGCTCAGGACACCCAAGGCGATCAGCACCCAGCCCAAGGGAACCGACACCCCGAACACGTTGAAGATCAGGCGGGCCAGTCCATACACGCCCAGCGCTTTGATGAGCACGCCCGAGAGCATGGCCGAAATCGGCGCCGGGGCCGACGGGTGGGCGTCCGGCAACCACGCGTGAAACGGCACCAGCGCGGCCTTCAGGCCGAACCCCGCAATAAACAGACTCAACGCAAACGCAAGCCCCGCGTTCATATCCGTCTCGCGGATCGCGCGGGCGACGTACGTCATATTCAGCGCGCCGGTCATGCCGTAGATCAACGCCACGGCGAACAGGATAAACAGGGATCCCACGCTGCCCAGCACCATGTACTTGAAGCTCGCCTCCAGCTCCTCGTGCTCGCAGCCGAAGCCCACCAGGGCGCAGGAGGCGATCGAGGCGATCTCCAGGAACACGAACAGGTTGAACAGATCGCCGCTGAGGATCACGCCGTTTATGCCCGTGACCATGAGCAGGAACAGGCTCAGGAACTTGGCCCGGGCCGTGTAGCGGTCCATGTAGCGGATGCTGAACAACATGGCCGCGGCGGCGACGACGGCCGTGGTGACCAGCATCAGTCCGCTCAGCCCGTCCAAGACCAGGTTAATGCCCAGCGGCAAGGTCCAGCGCCCCATCAGATAGACCTCGCGTTGCCCCAGGCTGAGCAGCGCCAGGATCAGCAGGGCCCCCGTGGTCAGGTTCGCCAGCCACGAGGCGGCCATCCGCCGCCGGTCGCCGATCAACGGCAGCACGAACGCCGCGCCCAGAGGAAGGGCCACGAACAGCACCAGTGGAATGCTCATCCCTTCAGCCTCCTGATCTGGCCGATGTCGAAGGTGCCGTACCGTTCATACGTGCGGATGCAGATCGAAACCATCAGCGCCAGCGACCCCAGGCTGATCACGATCGCGGTGAGGACCAGCGCCTGGGGCAAGGGATCGACGCTGTGAAGGGCGGCGACGGGTTGCCCGGCGGGCGGCCGCGAGAGAATCGGCGCGGCCCCGCCCAGGCGATAGCCTACCATGATGAGGAACAGATTCGCCGCGTATTCCATGATGACCAGGCCCAGGACGATCTTGACCATGTTCTTTTTGACCAGGGCACAGTACAGCCCGATCATGAACAATAGAAAGCACAAGGCGTACAGCATGGCTAGTCCTCTCCCTTCGCCGGGCGTGTCGTATCCGTTTGGAAGGCCGCCAGCACCAGGAACACCATGAACAACGACGCGGCCACCTTCAGAGCGATGGCCACATTCGACAAGGGGATCGTGCCGGCGCTGACCAGATGGAAGGCCGTATCGTGCGACGCGAGTATCTCCCGATGCAGCCAGTTGTAGAAATAGCCGCCCGCGCCGTACACCAGGCCGGTCAAGGCGATGCCCCAGAACAGCAGCGCTCCGACGCAATCCAGTCGCGAGGCCAGGGGCAGCGGCAGGTTCTCATCGGCGGCCCGCCGTCCGAACGCCAAGGTCAGCAGGACGTACGAACAGGCCAGGATCACGCCCCCGGCGAACCCGCCACCCGGGGTGAGGTGCCCGAACAGCGTGATGTAAATACCGAACAGGAAGATCAGGATCTTCACCCAGGTGCTGATGTTCTTGACGATCAGGGTCATGCCGTTCATGGCCGGTCCTCCCCGCCGATTCGCGCCGTCGTTCGCAAGAGCAC
>DSDH01000681.1 GCA_011055475.1 Phycisphaerales bacterium
CGTTTCACCCATGCTCGGTCCACGGGCCCCGGCGCCGCCCGTCAGCGTGGGCACGCGTGGGGTCGAGGGGGCCGACGCGGTCCGTCCCGCCGGCTGGGCCGCCCCGGCGGCCTGAGGGGCGGGGGGGATATCCACGCTGCGCCGCTTGAGCATCCACGTCACGCCGAAGGTCGCCGCAAAACTGACGACCCCGACCAACGCCAGGATGATGATGTGTTTTTTCATCATGATCGTCCGCTCCGCTCGGTCATCCTTTCCCGGGGCGATCTCAGGCCGGCGACAAAATCCGCCGCGCTACCGTGACGCTGGTCCGATCGTCCGTTTCGTCCTGCATCCGCTTCTCCTGCCGACGCATGAAGTCCTCGTAGGCCTGAGCCCGCAGCCGCTCCAGGCGTTTGCGAAACTTCCGCACCTCCATGACCTCATGCATCTTCCGTTGCCGTTGTTGCTCCAGCTCCTCCAGGCGTCGCCGGCCCTCGGTGAGCTGCTGTTCGGTCACCGACGCGTGACGCAGGGCCAGGCGCTTTCGCTCCAGCCACGTCTCGGTCGCATCCGGTTCCAGGCCGGCCAACAACCGGCGCAGGGCGGCCCGCTGCATGAGCAAACGACCCCGCAGGGCCACGACCTGTTCGGTGACGGCCACCAGCTCGCCCCGCAGGGCGTCCTCCTGCTTGACCTTGATATCCAGCAGCCGCTGAAGCCGCCATGCGAAGCGTCTCACGTCACAGGTCCCGTCGCCCGATACCGATAACTATCGACTTTTCAATCGCTTAAGAACGTGCCCCTGCGCCTGTCGGCGCAGCCGGAGGGCCATTGAGCAGGCTATCCCATGCTTCGGCAATGTCCTTGAGCCGGTTTACTGTTTCCGCAAAACTGCTCCGTTGCCGGGTCGGCTGGATCAGAAAATCCTGAATACGGTCGATCAGGGCCACCGACCCGTCGATACGGCGGTTGCTGCCCGGCGAGAACGCCCCAATGCTGATGAGGTCCTCGGCGTCGGTGTACGTCGCATAAATCTCGCGAAATTGCTGTGCCACTTGCCGGTGCTCGGGGGTGGTGACGGTGTTCATCAACCGGCTGACGCTCTGCAGGATGTCGATCGCCGGGTAATGGCCCCGGTCGGCCAGCTTCCGACTCAGGATGATGTGCCCATCCAGCAGGGAGCGGGCGCTGTCGGCGATCGGGTCGTTCAGGTCATCGGCCTCGACGAGCACGGTAAGGATGCCGGTGATACTGCCGCGTTCGCTGCACCCGAGCCGCTCCAGCAGGCGGGGCAATAGCGCGAAGACGCTCGGACAGTATCCCTTGGTGGCGGGGGGCTCGCCCGCGGCCAGGCCGATCTCGCGCTGGGCCTGGCCGAACCGGGTCAATGAGTCCATCATGAACAAGACGTCCATGCCCTGATCGCGGAAGTATTCGGCGATGGTGACCGCGGTGAAGGCGGCTTTGATCCGCTGGACCGCCGCCGCGTCGCTGGTGGCGACAATGACGACGCTACGGGCCAGGCCCTCCGGGCCGAGGTCTTTCTCCAGAAACTCCCGCACCTCACGGCCGCGCTCGCCCACCAAGGCCACGACGTTGACCTGGGCGGCGCTGCCGTTGGCGATCTCGCCGAGCAGAACGCTTTTGCCCACGCCGCTGCCGCTGAAGATGCCCACGCGCTGGCCCTTGCCGCAGGTGAGCACCCCGTCGATGGCGCGAATGCCCAGCGGCAGGGGCTCGGCGATCATTCGACGGCGGAGGGGCTCGGGGCTGGGGTTGTCCAGCGATTGCACCTCGTGCCCCTGCAACGGTCCTTTGCCGTCGATGGGCCGACCCAGGCCGTCCAACACGCGGCCTCGAATGTTCGGGCCCACGCGGATGAGCCGTCCTTGATTGAGCGCCACGACGGCGTCGCCGGGGCCGATGCCGTCGATGTGATCCATGGGCAGCAGCACCAGGTTCGAGCCGTGAAACCCGATGACCTCCGCGACAATGGGCAGGCGGTTGCGCACGCGGATCTCGCAGGTCTGGCCCAGTCCCACGTCCGGGCCGCTGCTCTCGACCGTCAGCCCCGCCACCCGCACGATGGTCCCCCGGCGCATCACGCGGGGCGTCTTCTCCAGAGCCGCGTGGAGCGATGTGAAATCAGGCAAGCCGGTTGAGGGCGGTTGGCTCATGGCGTGGCTCCGGCCTTCAGCGCCTGTTCAATCTGTCGCAGATGCTCATCCACGCGGTGCTCAAGCGTCACCTGTTCGTTGTCCACCACGCATTCGGCCCGGCCCAGTTGAGGATCGGCGACCATCTCGATATGGTGCAACGCCTCGGCGCCGCCGTCGGCGACGAGCTGCCGGAGGGTCTCCAGGTCGGCGGGGTGCAGCCGGACCACAATCTTCCGGCCGGTCGGCGCCTGCGCCAGCGTCTCGGTGACGATCCGTTCGATGTCGTACTCCCCCGATGCGATCTGCTTAAGGAGAATCCTCTCGGCGATGCCCACGGCCAGGCGGATCACCTGGTCCCGGCAGGCGTGGAGCTGCTCTTCCTGGAACGCCCGGATTTGCGCCACGGCCTCATCCAGTTGCCGGACCATCCTTTGCACCTGGGCCCGGGTGCTGTCCAACTCCGCGCGCAGGCGCCGGGCCTCATCCTCCGCCGGCGTCTGGGTCTGCCCCTCGGCCACGACGTGAATCGAGCGGATCGGACGGATCGGGGCGCTCAGTTGTATCGTCACGCCTGCGCCCATGGGCTACTCCTCCTCCATGAAGGCCAGTTGCTCGGCCTCGTTGGCCTCGCGCAGGGGCTTGGCGACCTCTTCGCGGGCCTCGATGATCTCCTTCTTGCGCGGCTCGGCCATAAGCGACATCTCCTCGTCCACCATCTGGCGGGCCCGCTCGGAGATGTTGGAGCGGATTTTTTCGGCGATCACCGACTCGGCGTTGAACAGGGCCTTGGCCAGAATACCCGCATCGACCTTGCGAAGGGCATCCTGCAGCGAGCGATCCTCGATCTTGGGGATGTCCTCCCAGGTGACCATCAGCGCCCGGACGGTCTTGGCGGTTTCCTTATCGGTGTTTTCGATCTCCTCCAGCATGGCGTCTCGCATCTCTTTGGTCAACCCGCTCAGCACCAGGGCCACCTTGCGAAGGGTCTCCTTGGGCTTGGTCTCCTCGATCACCGCGTCCTCGCCGCTGGTCAGCTCGACCAGGCGCTTGCAGACCATCTCGCCGATCCGCCGCAGCGTCTTCGGGGAGACCTCGCTGGGCCGGGTCATTCGCGCGACGGTCTTGAGCGAAATCTCGCGGTTCAGGCGACTGAGCACCTCCGTGCTCAGCTTGGGCGGCAGCGACGAGAGCACCAGGGCGATGGCCTGCGGCGGTTCGCTCTCCAGGGCGGCGGCGATCTGGTTGGGCGGCGCCGAGGCGATCGCGATGAAGGGATCCTTCTCGCGGATGGCCTTTTGCATCTGGGCGTGCAGCTCGCTGGCGCGTTCCTTGCCGGCCGTTCCCTTCAGGATGTCGCTGACAAAGGCCTTGACGTTCAGTTGCCCCATCTGGGATCGTTCCAGAGCCGCACAGAACTCCTTGGTCACGGCGTTGCTTTCGGCGCCGTCCACCTGCCTGGCGGCGTCCAGGTGAGCCAGCTCCATCGCCAGCTCCTGGATAACCTCCTGGGGCTGCCCCTTGAGGAGCTCCGTCGCGGTGGCCTGGTCCAGGCTGGCCAGCAGCAGGGCCGCCTTGCGCTTGCCGGTCAACGTGGCCATGCCTAGCTGCCCTCCGCCAGCCAACTGGCGAACAGGCGGCGCACCTGATCGGGATTCTGACGCAGTTCGGTGGCGATTCGCTGGCGGTAGGCCGCCCCGGCGTCGGTGCCCGGAGGCAACAGACCCAGGCCGCCCGCCACCAACTGCCCGGCCGACTCGGTCGCCGCCGGAACCTCCGCGATTCGCCGAGAAGCCTTGGTAAAGATCCGCAACACGATCAGGGCACACAGGGCCAGGACGCCCATCGAGGAATGCCGCACGAGATCCACGATCCGGGACATGCGCTCAAAATCCTGCGAGACCGCCGTCACCGACATGGGGGGCTCATAGACGGGCACATTCTTGACGATCAGGGCGTTTTCATCGGTGAGCATCTTGCGGCCGCCGATGGCGCCCAGGATGATCTCCTCGACGTCCTCCACCGACATAATCAGCTCCGTTGCGGCGGGGGCGGCCTGCGCACCCTGAGCGCCTTCCTCGCCCTCGGAGCCCTCACCGCTTCGGCCTTTTTGCGACGGCTCGGATCGTCTATGCAGGTCCACGATGGCCGTCACCGACCAGGAAACGATCTTCCCGGACACGTCGGTCATGGTCGTCATCGTCTCCGGATTGACGTAGGCGTTCACGATGGACTCGGTTTTTTCGGAGGTGCCGCTCTGTTTCGTGTTCCCCTTGTCGTCCTGGACGGGATCTTTCGTGGTGGTCGTGCTGTCGATGGTCTCCTGCTGGGGGACCCCCTTCTCATACGTTTTCTTGACGACCGACTGGCTGGTCATGTCGAGCACGACGCTGCTGAGCACGGACACCCGGCCCGGACCCAGATGACGCTCCAGCGCCCCGGAAATCTGCTCATTCATCCGCGCTTCAATGTCCTGCTTGAGGCTGTGAAAGCTGTCGGCCATACCAAGGTTGGGATTCAGGGCGGTACGATTCGAAAGCAGTCGCCCCTTGTTGTCGGTGATCGTGACGTTCTCGGGCAGTAGTCCCGGCGTGGCGCTGGCCACAATGTGTGTGATCGCCGCGGCGCTGTCCTGCGTGATGGTCCAGCCGGGCTGAACCACCAGCATCACCGTGGCTTTGATATCGTTGGGTTTGGTGGCCAGAATGCCCTGCTGCTCCGGCCGTGCCACGTGCACGCGGGCTCCCACCACCCCGTCGATCATCTCGATCGTGCGGGACAGCTCAAGCTGGAAGGCTTCCTCCAGCTTCCACGCCTGGATCGCGGGCGGAAAGACCAACCCCGAGTCATCCAGCAGGCCCACGCTCTGGCTGTGGGTCGGCAGGCCCTCCTTGGCCATCGCCAACCGGAGGCGGTATACCTCTTTACTGGGCACGTAGATGCTCGTTCCGCTGCCGCGAAGCTCATAGCGAACGTTCATCTCGCTGATCTTGTCGACGATCTTCCCGGCGTCCTCGGCGCTCAGGTCGCTGTACAGCAGCCGCAGGTCCGCGCTCGATGCCCACTTCGTCAACAGCCCCGCCGTGATCACGCACGCCAGAACCATCGCGATCAACAGGGCCCGCTGGACCACCCCGATCTTCTGCCAGACCGCGTTGATCTTCTGCAGGATTCCCATGAGACCTCACAACCTCACCATCGCCTTGTCGCGTGGAATCGCCGCCTGCGGGCTATCCCTGCATCTTCATCGTTTCCTTGTAGGCCTCGATCAGCTTGTTGCGCACGCCCACCAGCAGCTTGAAGCTCATATCCGCCCGCGC
>DSDH01000058.1 GCA_011055475.1 Phycisphaerales bacterium
CGTTGTTCGAAAGGAGAACGGAGAACCAGAGGACCCCTTAGAGTCTTCTCCCCGCAGGCGGCACCCAAGTCGCCGTCGGCGGCGCGTTTCCGGGTTCGGATGGGGCGAAAACGCACCCCCATCGCGTCGGCGACGGTCCCCAGTATACCCCATGTCCCGCGGAAATCAAGGGAATCCGCCCCAGTGGAGTGGTTTAGGACGGGCGAAAGACCCCGCCGGGGGGCGTGGACAACCCCCCAGAAAGGGTGTATCCTGGGGCGACCAGCGGCGGGAAAGGCGAGGTGGGATGGGATATCTGGATGGGAACCCCTATCCTATCGGGTTCTCACCGGACGATCGTACAGCGAAGGGGTGGTATCATGGCGATAAACCGGCGATGGCAAGCAAGCGTTGGGCTGGCGGGGGTGGTTCTGTGGGGGCTGGCCGCTGTCGGCCAAGCTGGCTGGGCGTATCGGTCCAGCGCCGACGGGGCGATGGAGCCGCCGAACGGCGGCAATCAGCAGACGGCCTGCCTGGTCCTGGACATCGACCAAAATGGCACGGACGACTTCGTGATTGCCGAGCGCACGCAGGGCCCGTCGGTCGTGTGGTATGCCCGGCAGGGCGATGGAACGTGGAAGCGGCGGGTGATCGAGACCACGCCGCTGCATATCGAGGCCGGCGGCGACGTTTTCGACATCGACGGCGACGGCGACCTGGACATCGTTTTCTGCGGCGACTGGAAGGATGATGGCGTGTGGTGGTGGGAGAACCCGCACCCGAACCATGACGGTCCCGAGGGTTGGGTCCGCCGCACGATCAAGTCCGGCGACGGCGCCCGCTACCAGCATGACTGCCGGTTTGGTGATTTTGACGGCGATGGCCGGGCCGAGCTGGCGTGGTGGAGCCAGACGGCCAAGAAGCTCTTCCTGGCCGACATACCCACCGATCCGCGACGGGCGAAGGCCTGGGACTGTCGCGAGATCTGGTCCTACACCGACGGGCCCGGCCACGAGGGCATGGACGTCGCCGACGTCGACGGCGACGGCACGGTGGACATTGTCGGCGCCGGCTACTGGTTCAAGTACGCCGTTGGCCGTTTCCAGGCCCATCTGATCGCCCCCCGGCCCTCCACGCGGTGTGCCGTGGGCCAGATCATCCCCGGCGGCCGACCGGAGGTCGTGCTCAGTCCCGGCGACAGCGACGGGCCCGTGGAGTGGTATGAATGGAAGGACGGTGCCTGGGCGGGGCACACGCTGCTGCGGCGCGCGATCCATGCCCACAGCTTGGCGCTGCGCGATATCAACGGTGACGGCCGGCTGGATGTGTTCGTCGCCGAGATGGGCAGCCCCGGCGCCGGAGCCAAGGCCCGCACGATGATCTTTCGCGGCCTGGATCGGGGCCGGTTCGCCCGCGAGATCGTGGCCGTCGGCAAGGCCAATCACGAATCGCGCCTGGGCGACCTGGACGGCGACGGCGACGTGGACATCATCGGCAAGCCCTACAGCTACGGCGCGCCGGGCCTGCACATCTGGCTGCAGGACTGAGCCGTCGGTTAGAGGTGCATTGGGAGGTCTGCATGAAGGCATTGGTGTTGGAGGCGTACAACCGGTTGCGATACATGGACGTGCCGGACCCGGTCCCGGGGCCGAGCGAGGTGCTGGTCCGTGTCGCGGCGTGTGGAATCTGCGGCAGTGACGTGCACGGGGTGGACGGCAGCACGGGGCGTCGCCGTCCGCCGGTGATTATGGGTCACGAGGCGGCCAGCACGGTCGCGGCCGTTGGCGACGATGTGAGCGATTGGCACACCGGCGATCGGGTGACGTTCGACTCGACGATCTGGTGCGGGCGGTGCGATTTCTGTCGGCAGGGGCGGGTGAACCTGTGCGAGGATCGGCGGGTGCTGGGCGTTTCGTGTGAGGAGTACCGCTGCGACGGGGCGATGGCCGAATACGTGGTCGTGCCGCAGCGGATCCTGTACCGGTTGCCTGAGGGACTGAGCTTCGAGGCGGCGGCGATGGTCGAGCCGCTGTCGGTCGCGGTGCACGCGGTGAAGCGCATTCGGCCGCACCTGGGCGAGACGGCCGTGGTGGTCGGGGCCGGGGTGATCGGCTTGCTGGCGGTGCAGGCGTTGCGGGCGGCCGGCTGTCCGCGGGTGCTGGCGGTGGACCTGGATGCCTCGCGGTTGCGTATGGCTGAGCGGCTAGGCGCCGAGGTGGGGCTCAACGCAGGCGAGGACGGCGTGCAGGAGCGGATCCGCGAATGGAGCGATGGCGGCGTCGACGTCGCCGTCGAGGCGGTCGGCCTGAGCCCCACGGTGAATCTCGCCGTCTCCGTTGTGCGCAAGGGTGGGGCGCTGGCCCTGGTGGGCAACGTCGCGCCGCAGGTGGACTGGCCCCTGCAGGCCGTTGTGACGCGGGAGCTGTCGGTGTACGGGTCGTGTGCCTCGGCGGGCGAGTACCCGGCGTGTCTGGACTTGCTCGCCGATGGGGCGGTGAACGCCGAGCCCCTGATCAGCGAAATGGTACCGCTCAGCCAAGGGGCGGAGGCGTTCGAACGGCTCCGCCGGAGCGAGCCGGGGCTCATCAAGGTGATGCTCGCACCGTAGAGCACAGGACTGGGATTCTTCGGCCGCTACGGAGGGCTATGCCATGACGCAAACGCTTCGAACCGGGATCATCGGATGCGGCAAGGTGACGGACCTGCACGCCGCGGCGCTGCGGGATGCGCCGCAGTCGGACTTCGCGGCCATGTGCAGCCGCAGCGGCGACAAGGCCCGCGCCTATGCGCAGCGCTACAATGTGAAGGGGTACGATAACGTCGATGAGATGATCGCCGATGCGCGGCTGGATGCGGTCATCATCTGCACGCCGCACCCGTTCCACGCAGCCCCAGCCATCGCCGCGGCGCAGCGGGGCTGCCACGTGCTCGTGGAAAAGCCGCTGGCGGCGAACCTGGCCGATTGCGATGCGATGATCGAGGCCGCCCGCACTGCCGGGGTGACGCTGGGGACGGTGTGCCAGCGACGCTTCTACCCCCCGTGCCAACGCATCCGCCGGGCCATCGACGCCGGCAAGCTCGATACGCCGATCCTGGGCACGGTCACCATGCTCGGCTGGCGGGACGAGGCCTATTACCGCAGCGATCCCTGGCGGGGCACGTGGAAGGATGAGGGCGGCGGCGTGCTGGTCAACCAGGCTCCGCACCAGCTCGACCTGCTGCTGTGGTTCATGGGCCCCGTGGCGGAGCTGTTCGGCTATTGGGACAACCTGAACCATCCCTACATCGAGGTGGAGGACACGGCCATCGCGACGCTGCGATTCGCCGGCGGCGGGCTGGGGTCGATTGTGGTGAGCAATTCGCAGAACCCCGCCCTGTATGGCAAGGTGCTCATTCATGGCCGCAACGGGGCGTCGGTGGGCGTGCAGACCGACGGCGGGGCAATGTTCATCGCGGGTATGTCCGACATCGAGGAAGCGCCGATCAACGACCACTGGACGGTCCCGGGCGAGGAGGACCGGCTGGCCGAGTGGCAGCAGGCCGACCGCGACCTGTTCGCGCGGATCAACGCGATGGCGTATTTCCATCGTTTGCAGGTCGAGGATTTCCTGCAGGCCGTGCTGGACGGCCGCGAGCCGCTGATCACCGGCGCCGAGGGCCGCAGGACCGTGGAGCTGTTCACGGCGATCTACCGCTCCCAGCGGGATGGGCGGCCCGTCCGCTTTCCCCTGAGCCCCGAACCGGAGGATTCCACCTTCGATGGCCGCCTGGCCAGGCCGGATTGATCGCTCTGCCGGCCCGTGGCCCGGTCGCGGGTCATGAAGCGCATCATGGCCGGGTCGTACTGCCGGGCCCGGAGGTCGTACTGGTCGATCTGGGCATCCCGCCACTGGCCCGTGAAGCAGAAGGGGCTGTCCACCGTCTCGACGCATTCGCCCTCATAAAACGCCCCGAACGGCCGATACGCGTGCCCCCAAGAGAAGGGTGGGCTATGTCCAGACGGTCTTCTGCGAGGATAATCGGACGTTTGAAAACCACCAAAGCAACCCCAGCCCCACATGGTGAGCATCCATGCAGGTGCAACGGCGCCTCACCATGCACAGCGTGGGCATAGCCCACCCTACCGCTACCGCTTGTTGTTTTTGGTGGGAAGAGCCAGGACATGTGACTATCTCAATTGCTGTGCCCATTTATTTGTCCGGGTTCAAACCCTGTGACGTTTCCACTGCCGTCAACTTCAGCACCGAGGATCGCGAATCCATGGGGATACTCTTCCCGCAATGGTCCCTTCCATTTCTCTACGGCGTGATGGTAGGCAGGAAGACCGGTGAGTTGGGATGATACATAGTCGATTTGGTCGCGTATATGTTGTGTGTCTGTGACATGGCGTTCATCTCTTCGGGTTTCCTCTCGGTGCTTGAGGTACTTCCATGGCTGTAGAGCGCAACTGACAAGCACTACGACAACGTAGATGACAGGATGTTCCCTCATGTTCTTCCACGCGCGCCTAAGCCAGAGAAAGGGCTTCAGCCACCGTGGGAGGTGCTCTGCACATTGGCTGCATCCCGTCACGGCCTTGTTGCGACAAGGTTGGCCATCCTTGCGCGTTTTGTTGCATGTCGCCATCTTCTCATTCTACAATGTGACGGATCGGGGCAGAACCAGCCCAGCTAGCGCGGGTAGCGGGGTAGGGTGGGCTGTGCCCACGCGGGTTTCATTCCATCCATGTCATCCCCTCCATGGCTTCGGCGCCTCGAAACGGACTCCAATCAAAGGCATCGTACGCGCCCCGCTGTCGAAATCGGTGAACCGTCGAATACGGCCACTCTTCCACGCGCTGGACCCATCCGTGCTTGACCGGATTGTAATGGATGTAATGCACGTGATTGGCGTAATCCCTCTCGTCGCGAATCCGATGCTCCCAGAACCGTCGCTGCCAGATGCCCAACTCGCGTTTCTTGCGGCGAGACGCGCTCTGGCCCGGCACGGGGCCGTCGACGGATAGGTATGCTTGCGAAAACCGCCGCTTGATCAACGCCCACCGCGTCGAATAATCGCAATCGCCGTCCGGCATCCGCCAGATGCAATGCAGATGATCGGGCAGCAGGCAGCAGGCCGGCATGCTAAAGGGACGCTCGGACAGGACTTCTGTGAACGCCTCTTTCAGGATTGCCCGGGCCACATCACCGGTCAGAAACGGGCGGCGCTTGTACGTCACAACCGTGAAGAAATACAAACCTCCTGCTTCCAGACTTCGACGATAGTTCGACATGTGAAGACCCCGCGAAGCGACCCCAGCGGCATATCCTGAGCATCTCCGTCGGTGGAACGCGGCCTCGAAATACGCAGCGCGTGGGCACAGCCCACCCTACCCAGGCATGTGGCCGCCACGGGGTCCGGGTACGATCTCTGCACGCCCGGGGCCGAAAAGACCGCGTGGGCACAGCCCACCCTACTCAGGC
>DSDH01000347.1 GCA_011055475.1 Phycisphaerales bacterium
TCATACGGCCACCTCCTTCCGCCTGGCCTCCTCGGCCAGCGCGCCGATGCCCGTCGGGTGGAATGTTACCGAGACCGTTCCCTTCTCGCCGTCGTAGTCCACGCGCTCGACGAGGAGTTGCATCACCCGAACCTGCTCCCGGGGCGAGAGGCTTTCCCAGACCGGGTCGAAGAGCGCCAGCGCCTTGGCGGCCTCCTTCTCATCCACCAGTTCCCGCCCGAGGGCGATGAGTTCCTCGCGGACCTGCGTGGCCCGCTGCTCCGTCGAGCGGATACGGTCCTGGAGGTCCGCCATGCGGTCGGTGGCCGTCCCGTTATGGCCGAGACGGCCCACCAAGCTGCGCATGTCGTCGTTGTGCCGCCGGAGGTCCTTCTCCAGCGCCGCCTGCTCGGCCTGGAGTTCCTTGACGCGTTTCTCTGCCTGTGCCCGCGTCTGGCGAATAGTCTCGGCGACCAGCGCGGAGTCGTTGGCGACGGCCCGCACCTGGTCCACCACGAACTTCTCGATCTCTGCCGCGGGGATGGACTTCGACGGGCAGGCGTGCCAGCCGCGCTTCTGGGCGTTCAGGCACACGTAGTACCGGTATCGCCGGTTGCCGTTCTTGAGCGTGTGGGTGTGGACCATCGCGCAGCCGCAGGGCACGCAGTGGAGCAGGCCCTTCAGGAGCGCCCCGAACCGGTTCCGAACGTGCTTGCCGCCGGACTGGCCGTTGCGGCGCAGGAGTGCCTGGACGCGCCGGAACGTCTCGGCGTCCACGATGGCCGGGTGTCCGCCTTCAAAGATCTCCTTCTTCAGCGTGATCTTGCCGAGGTAGAGGACGTTCGTCAGCAGGTGGAACAGCGTGTTCTTGTTGAAGGGCTTTCCGCCGCGCTGTCGGCCGTCCTTGGTGGTCCATTGCTTGGCCGGCCAGCCGCGCTCGTCCAGGGCCTTGATCGTCTCGATGAGCGACTGGTGCTCCAGGTAGAGCTCGAAGATGCCCCGGACCCGAGCCGCCTCGTCCTCGTTCACCAGCAGCCGGCCGCCTCCGGGGGCCACGTCGTAGCCGAGGATGGGCATGCCGCCGGACCACTTGCCCTTGCGGCGGGCGGCGGCGATCTTGTCCCGCGTCCGCTCGGAGATGATCTCCCGCTCGAACTGGGCGAAGGACAGCAGCACGTTGAGCATCAGCCGGCCCATCGAGGTCGTGGTGTTGAACTGCTGGGTGACCGAGACGAAGGACACCCGGTGCTTCTCGAACGTTTGCATCATTCGGGCGAAGTCCAGGAGCGAGCGGCTCAGGCGGTCCACCTTGTAGACGACCACGCAGTCCACTCGCCCGGCCTCGATGTCGGCCAGCAGGCGCTTGATGGCCGGGCGGTCCATGTTCCCGCCGGTGTAACCGCCGTCATCGTAGCGGTCGGGGAGGGCGACCCAGCCCGCTTCCTTCTGGCTGCCGATGTAGAGCTCGGCCGACTCGCGCTGGGCATCCAGCGAGTTGAACTCCTGGTCGAGACCTTCCTCGGTGGACTTCCGTGTGTAGATGGCGCAGCGGATGGTCTGTTTCTCAGGCATCGTCGTCACCGCCTTTCAGCAGGTTGAAGAAGTGGTAGCCGTTCCAGTGCGTGCCGGTGACGGCCTTGGCCACGGCGGAGAGCGACCGATAGACCTTGCCCTCGTACTCGAGCCCGTTGGGCAGGATGGTCACGATGACCGTGCGGCCCTTGTACTCGCGGGTAAGCACCGTTCCGGCCATGGGAAGCCGCTTGTCGGCGGAGATGCGGAGCGTTCCGATCGCCACCGGTTGACCCTCCAGCCTGACCGTCCGCCGAGGCGGGGACATGCGGATGTCGGCGTCGTTGGCGAGTTCCGCCGCTCGGGCCCGTGCCCGCTCCGACAGGTCGTCCTCGGCCCACGACTGGAGCCGCCAGGCGATGTGCTTGACGAGGAAGTCCTTGTGGTGCGAGCGGGTTTCCTCGCCGAAGACCTCGGCGTACCGGGCCCGCAGCTCGGTCACGGTCATGTGCTTGAGGACCGCGATTTCCTTGCCGATGTTCATCATGCGGCCATCCTTTCTCCGGTTCTCGCGTGCGTTAACCGGCGTGAGGATCAGGCCGTGCGGTCACGGGCAAGCCAAGGGCTTTCTGGGCAGAATCTGCGGATTCCTGCGGCGGGACATGTCCACCGGAAATGTCCGATGTGGCCGCCAGTTGCGGGCGGGTGCGGAGCCACAGGAGGCCGGCGGCGAGGATGCCGGCGATTTCGTGGAGGCGCTCGTCTGGGGACAGCGGAACGTCGGTCGTGTGCATGGGCACGCTCCTTGGGGAAGTGCCCACAACGACCTCCGCTGTGCGGCCGGCGCGTTGTCCGGCGGGTTTCTCTCTACTGGATACATACCCGGCGGAAGTTCGAGATGACGGACTGGGGCTGCGGTTTGAACGAGGTCGTTAACCCAGAGAGGGCTGTGAACCAGAGAATCCGAGAGTTTTGGCGAGGGTTTTTGGGGTGCGGAAGCAACCATGATGGTTGCCTTCGCGCCCCAGACTCTCGGACTCGAACCGGAGAAAACGGCGTGGTGCGGGGATGCGCTCGTAAGCCTTTGCCGTCAACGGTTTATGCAAGAACGCCGAGGACTCTCGCCCTCGGCGTTCTGCGTTAACCCAAGGGGCACCGAAGTGCCCCGTTGTTGTTATGGCTCCCCGAGTAGGGCTCGAACCTACAACCTAGCGGTTAACAGCCGCTCGCTCTACCGATTGAGCTATCGGGGATCTTCACTTTTCAGCCCCGCTGCTCAACGGGAGCGGTTAATCCGCCGGAGGCGGACTCGCTCTACCGATTGAGCTATCGGGGACACTCGGGTCGGTCGCCCGGCGGCTCGGCTCAGCCACCGGGCCGAGCCCGCCGTATCAGATCGACCGCCACGTCTCTTATCGGAGGGCCCCTCAGGCCGCCCTCCAGCAAAACATAGAATTATCCTTATTTCGGCACGCCTGTCAAGCACTGAAGGCATTTTTGCCGCCCGGCGCAAAAAGGCCCTCCGGTTCTGGACAGCCCGCGGCCCGTACCGTAGAATCTCATGATTCGCCTGCGCGGCCATGGTGGGTCGCGGGGGCTTTGCGATAAACCGCCGGGGGCGGATCGTCGAAAAGCAATACATATGGCCAGACAGACACCGGATATTGAAGATTTCACGATTATCAGGCACATCGGCACGGGTGCCCGGAGCAGAATCTATCTGGCCCGGGATGAGCAGACCGGACGGACGGTGGCGCTCAAGCAGGCCGTGATGGAGGCTCCGGAGGATCAGCGGATCTTCGAGCAGATGGAGACCGAGTACCGCGTGGCCCGGCAGTTGGACCATCCCTACCTGCGCAAGTGCTACAAGCTGATCAAGCGGCGACGGTTGTTACGGACCACGGAGCTGCTGCTGTCGATGGAGTACTTCCCCGGTCAGAGCCTGGAGGACGGTCCGTCGCTGAGCCTGGGCGACATCCTGCTGGTCTTCCGGATGGTGGCCACGGGCCTGAACGCCATGCACGAGAAGGGTCTGGTGCATTGCGACATCAAGCCGAACAACATCCTCATCAGCAAGGAGGGGATGATCAAGATCATCGACCTGGGCCAGAGCTGCCGGCTGGGGACGATCAAGCGGCGGATCCAGGGCACGCCGGACTACATCGCGCCGGAACAGGTGCTCCGCAAGCATATCAGTCATCGCACGGACATGTTCAACCTGGGGGCCACGATGTACTGGGCCCTGACCGGAAAGAACGTGCCGACGTTGATCCCCAAAAAGACCGATCTGGGCTTCACGGCCATGCAGAAGAAGCAGGCCGGGTTCAAGGCGCCGCACGAGGTCTATCGCCAGATTCCCCAGGATGTCTCGCAGATCGTGATGGACTGCGTCCAGGAGGACCCCGCCAACCGCCCGGCCAACATGGGCGAGATCATCTCGCGCATGGACGTGGCTATCCGTCGGATTTTCGGCAACAAGTTCGCCAACGCAGGCCCACAGCCATGATCGACCTGTGTAGAAGAGCCAGGGAGGCAAACCGGACCGCGCGCTATCGCCGGGGCAACGTGGTCCATCTGCCCGCCGAAGGGCAGGTGATTCTCACGGGGGATTTGCACGGACATCGTCGGAACTTCGAACGGATCGTCGCGTACGCCGATCTGGTCCGGCGGCCGGACCGCCACGTGGTGCTGCATGAGATCCTGCACGGCGGGCCGGAGGATGGCCGAGGCGGATGCCTGTCGTTCGAGCTGTTCACGAAGGTCTTGGAGTACCATCTCGAGTTCCCCGACCGTGTGCACCTGGTGATGGGCAACCACGATACGGCGATCATCACGGACTCGGACGTGATGAAAGCCGGCAAGGAGATGAACCGGGCGATGAAGGAGGCCTTGCGACGACGATTCGATGAGGACTATGACGAAGTCCGCGACGCCCTGCGCGAGGTCCTGTTGTCGCAGGCACTGGCCGTGCGGTGTCCGAACGGCATCTGGTTTTCGCATTCGTTGCCGGCCTGCCGGACGCTGGATCACTTTGACACGGGCATCTTCGAGCGCCCTTTGACCGTGGACGACTGCGTGCGGCCCGGCTCGGCGTATCTGCTGACGTGGGGACGGCGCCAGAGCCGCCAGACGCTTGAAACGCTGGCCCGACGGTTGGAGGTGGAGGTGTTCGTGGTCGGGCACCAGCCGCAGGAGTCCGGCTGGGCCCGTGTGGAGCCGAACATGCTGATTCTGGCTTCGGAACACACGCACGGGATGCTCCTGCCGGTGGATCTGGACCGGAGGCACACGCTGGATGAGCTGACCGAGCGGCTGGTGCCGCTGGCGTCGATTGCGTGATGGAGACGGGGACGGGGGCGATGTTCGCACGCATCTACGGACCCATCGCGGTGCTGGCGGTGCTTTCACAGTTCCTGCTGCTGTGGCACGCGATCCGCAACTACCGATACGCCGTGCACAAGGCCCGCCGAATCGGGTCGGGCTATCGTCCCCGCGTGCTGCTGACCGTGCCGTGCAAGGGGATCGACCAGGCCTTCGACGTGAATATCCCCTCCATCTTGCGGCAGGATTACCCCGCGTGGGACCTGCACTTCGTGGTGCAGGATACCGCCGACCCCGCGCATGGCCGCCTGGAGGCGCTGTGTCGGGCGCATGCCTCGGCGTGTTCGGCGCGGACGGTTCGCCTTCTCGTGGCCGGATCTGCCGAGGGGTGCAGCCAGAAGATTCACAACCTGCTGTGTTCTTGCCGTGAGGCGGCCGAGGACGTCGAAGTCCTGGCCTTTGCCGATTCGGACGCCTGTCTCAAGCCCTCGTGGCTGGCGCATCTGGTGAGTCCCGTGCGGCGGGAGCCGTTCGGCGCAGCCACGGGCTACCGCTGGTTCGTTCCCCGGCGCAACAACGGGGCCTCGCTGGCGCTGTCGGCGATCAA
>DSDH01000341.1 GCA_011055475.1 Phycisphaerales bacterium
CGAGCTGCTCGGCTATGCCGGTCTCTTCGAGGGGCGAATCTATGGCTCCGTGGGGGACGTGAAGCGCTACTCCAAGCGCCTGGTCATCGAGGCCATTATTCGCGAGAATCACCTCGGTGGCGGCGAACTGGTCGTGTTCGGCGATGGGCCCGTGGAGATGCGCCAGGCCCGCCGCACCGGCGGCCTGGCCGTCGGCATTGCCAGCGACGAGGTCCACCGATCCGGCCTGAACCCCGAAAAACGCACCCGACTGATCCGCGCCGGCGCCCACCTGCTTTTGCCCGACTTCGCCGACCCCGACCCCCTGCTCGGCCTTATGTTCCCCACGCCCGGTTGAAAGCAGACTCTGGCCCTATTCACGACTTTCGCGATCCCCAAGTGGCAGCACGAGTGCAGATCGTCCAATCCACTCCACGGCAGATCGGTGGCCAGTCTCAGCCCGGAAAGACGTCTCCTCGCCGGGCTTTCGATATAAGACGCCAGGTCTTGAAAAAAACGAAGGTTCTCGGGACGGGACACAAGTTATTTCCAAGAAACGGTTTATGGAAAACAGGTAGAATTCTATTCTGCGACGAGACGGCATTTTTTGTGATTTTTTTCACATAGATGATTGACGTGGGTGCCTGTTTGTTGAATACTGTGTAAGATGTACGAACAAGATGAGACAAAACGGGATGTGTTGTCGTGTCTTGTTCAGGTTGTGACGCGAGATTTGTGGAGCTTGGGATGGTTGCCAACAGGGCCTGTATTGTCAGGCTGTCAACCTACAAGAACGCGCTGCTTCGGCTGCAATCGCTGGGCTTCAAGAAGGTGTTCAGCGACAACCTGGCCGACGCCGCCGGCGTGACGGCCGCGCAGGTCCGTAAGGACTTCTCCATGTTCGGCATCACCGGCAATCGGCGGGCCGGCTATCGGGTCGAGGGACTGATCGAGCAGATTCGGGAGGTCCTGGGCAAGAACAAGATTCACAAGGTGATCGTTGTCGGGGCCGGGCGGATCGGCGAGGCGCTCATCCGGTACCGCGGCTTCGAGGCCGGGGGTATCCAGGTCGCCGCGGCGTTCGACATCGACCCGGCCAAGTTCGACGCCGACGGGGCGGTTCCGGTCCTGCCGTTGGAGCAGTTGACGGACTTTGTGGCCGAGCAGGGCGTGGAGCTGGCGATCCTGGCGGTGCCGGATATCGCCGCCCAGCAGGTGGCTCAGATACTGGCCTCGGCGGGGATTCGGGGCATTCTCAATTTCGCCCCGATCCAGTTGCGGCTGGGGCCCGACGTGGTTGTTGGAAATATTAATCTCGAGCTGGAACTTGAGAACCTGATTTACTTCATTAGCGCAGGACGCAAGGCGAGGACTCCGTGAAGGCCCGAACGCTACGAAGTCGATTGTTCGCAAGCAGCGCCCTCGTGGTGACGGTGCTGGGGCTCAGCATCTTCCTTTTGGGCTATTCGGTGATCCGGCGGGACATCCTGGATCGGGTCCAGAAGGAGGTCGACGTGGCCCTGCGCGGCGCCCGAGTGGTCTACAGGAGTCAGATCGACCAGATCGGCCGCGCGTTTTCGTTGGTCTCATTCACTCCCGATGCCGATGTCGAGGCGTTGCGGACGCGGATGAATCTCGACTACCTGGTGATCGTCCCGACCGATCAGGTGACGGATTGTCCCAGCGGATTAGCACGGCAGGCACTCACAGAGCGGCGGGGTCTGGGGGGAACCCGCCTGCTCTCGCCCGAGGAAGTAGAGACGCTGCCTGCGGCGATCCAGACCCGGACGCGGATCGCCATCCAGGATACGCCTCGCGCCCGACCCACGCAGCGGAAGGTCCTCGACCAGGCTATGGTCAAGGAATGGGCCCTGCCGTTGCCGGATGAGGCGGGCCAGATTCGGGCCGTCGCCTATGGCGGCCGGGTGGTCAACCAGGATGAATCCCTCGTGGACCGTATTCGGGACCTCGTCTTCGGGCGGGAGATGGTCGACGGCAAGCCCATCGGCACGGTGACGATCTTCCAGGACGACGTGCGTATCGCCACGAACGTGTTGACCGATGCGGGCCGCCGCGCCATCGGCACGCGGGTCTCCGAGGCGGTGTATCGTCACGTCGTCGAGCAGGGACGCATGTGGCACGACCGGGCGTTTGTCGTGAACGACTGGTACAAGACGGCCTATGAGCCCATCCGGGACCCGCAGGACCGGATCATCGGCATTCTGTACGTGGGGATCCTGGAGAAGCCCTTCCGCGACAAGGCGCGGGCGATCATCGCGGCGTTCGTGGCGATCGTTCTGGTGGGGATCCTGCTGGCGCTGGTGCTGTCCTATGTGCTGGAAGGGGCGATTCTGCGACCGCTGACGCAGATGCTGCGGGCCACGGAGCAGATGTCCCGCGGCGAGGGGCGCGGCCAGGCCGTACAGGGCGGGCGGATCGTGGAGCTGGAGCAGTTGGCGGCGGCGTTCAACGAGATGAGCGCCCGGCTGGAGGAGCGGGAAACGCGGCTGCGGGTCAGCAACGAGAAACTGGCCGAGTCGAACCGCAGCTACGTCGAGCTGATCGGCTTCGTCGCGCATGAGCTCAAGGGGCTGCTGGCCTCGGCCATTATGAACGCCTACAGCATCCGCGACGGCTTTCTGGGGATGATCAACTTCAAGCAGAAACGCGCGATCGACTCGATCTGCCGTAACCTGGATTATCTGACCGCGACGGTGCAGAAGTTCCTGAACCTCAGCCGCATCGAGCGGGGCAACCTGGAGATCAACGCCGTTGCGGTGCGGCTCAAGACCGACGTGTTCGACCCGGCGCTGGAGACGTTCGCCAAGCTGATTGCGGACAAACAGATGCAGGTGGATAACGCAATGGATGAAGAAATCGTGGTGCGGGCCGACACGGACCTGCTGCGGATCGTGGCCAACAACCTGGTCAACAACGCGGCCAAGTACGGCACGCCGGGCGGGCGGATTGCGCTGGCCGGCCGCGTCGAGGGATCGACCGTGACGGTGGAGGTGTACAACGACGGTCGGCCCATCGGACCGGAGGACCGAGAGAAGCTGTTCAAGAAGTTCAGCCGTCTGGATGTGCCGGAAAAGAAGAAGGTCAAGGGGACGGGCCTGGGCCTGTACATCACGCGGCAGATCATCGAGGCCCACGGCGGTCATATCGACGTCGAGCCGCGGGACGCGGGCAACGCATTCATCTTCACACTGGAAAGGGGCGAGTGACGTGGTGACGCCATTGGAACTCATCAAGAAGAAACGCGCCGAGGCCGTGGCGCGGATCATCGGCCGGGGATATCTCTCGACCAAGCGGGTGTACGTGGGGATGGCCACCTGTGAGATCGCCGCCGGCTCGAAAGAGGTCATGGAGGTCTTTCGCGAGGCGATCGCCAACGGCCTGCCGGATGTGTACCTCAGCCAGAAGGGCTGCGCGGGGCGTTGCAACCTCGAACCCACGGTCGAAGTCGTCGAGGAAGGCAAGATCCCCGTCAAATACGGCCGCGTCACGCCCGACCGGGCGCGGCAGATCATCGAACGTCACCTCAAGCAGGGCCAGGTGATCGAGGAATGGGTCATCTGAACGGAAAGGAGCGCGCGGTGCGAGCGAAGTCAGTTATCACGGTCTGCGAGGGTTCCGGTTGCCTCCAGCGAGGGGCGCGGGCGGTTCGCACGGTTCTCGAGACGGCCCTGGCACAACATGGCCTGACCGAGGACGTGGCGATTCACGTCTCCGGGTGCCTGGGCATGTGCACCAAGGGGCCGATCGTGATTGTCAATCCGGGGTACACGATTTACGGACAGGTGACCGAGGCGGACGCGGCCGAGATCGTGGCCGAACACCTGGTGAACCGGCGGCCGGTGGCGCGGCTGGTGATCCAGGAGGACCATCTGTACAACCGGTTCTTCCGCATCTTCGGCGATGCGGACTTCTTCGGCAAGCAGATGCGGATCACGCTGCGCAACTGCGGCATCATCGACCCGGAGAAGATCGACGACTACCTGTCGGTCCGCGGGTACGAGGCTCTGGCCAAGGTGCTCACGGACATGACGCCCGAGCAGGTCATCGAGGAGGTCAAGGCCGCGGGGCTTCGTGGTCGCGGCGGGGCAGGCTTTCCGACGGGTCTGAAGTGGCAGTTCACCGCCCAGGCCCAGGGCCGGGAGAAGTACGTGATCTGCAACGCCGACGAGGGCGACCCCGGGGCGTTCATGGACCGCAGCGCCATCGAGGGCGATCCACACACCGTGCTGGAGGGTATGGCGATCGGCGGTTACGCCGTCGGGGCGCGGCAAGGCATCATCTACATCCGGGCCGAGTACCCGCTGGCGATCAAGCGCCTGGAAAAGGCCATCGACGCCGCCCGCGAGCAGGGCCTGCTGGGCACGAAGATCCTGGGGTCCAATTTCGACTTCGATATCGAGATCCGCCTGGGCGCCGGGGCGTTTGTCTGCGGCGAGGAAACGGCGCTGATCCACTCCATCGAAGGCCGCCGCGGCATGCCCACGCCGCGACCGCCGTATCCGTCGGTGCGGGGGCTGTTCGGGCAACCGACGCTGATCAACAACGTCGAGACGTGGGCGAATATCCCCGTGGTGGTCCTGGAAGGGGCCGCCTGGTTCGCCACGGTCGGCACCGAGAAGAGCAAGGGCACCAAGGTCTTCGCCCTGGCCGGCAAGGTGCACAACACCGGCCTGATCGAGGTGCCGATGGGCACCACGCTGCGCGAGATCATCTACGACATCGGCGGGGGGATTCCCAACGGCAAGCAATTCAAGGCCGTCCAGACCGGCGGCCCGAGCGGGGGCTGTCTGCCCGAGGCGTACCTGGACACGCAGATCGACTACGAATCCCTGGCCGCGGCCGGCTCGATCATGGGATCGGGCGGCATGATCGTGATCGACGAGGATTCCTGCATGGTGAATCTGGCGCGGTTCTTCCTGGAGTTCACCCAGGATGAGTCCTGCGGCAAGTGCACCCCCTGTCGCGAGGGCACCAAGCGGATGCTGGAGATTCTCACGCGGATCACCGAGGGCCAGGGCCGCCCCGGCGATCTGGAGAAGCTCGAGCGACTGGGCCACATGATCCAGAAGGCCTCGCTGTGCGGTCTGGGGCAGTCGGCCCCGAACCCGGTGCTCAGCACGTTGAAGAACTTCCGAGAGGAATACGAGGAGCACGTGCATGAGAAACGCTGCCGCGCAGGGGTGTGCACGGCGCTGGTGCGGTATACGATCACCGATGCGTGTGTGGGCTGCGGGGCCTGTCGCCGCGTGTGCCCCGTCGGGGCGATCACGGGCAAGCGGCAGGCGCAACACACGATCAACCAGGACACGTGCATTCACTGCGGGCAATGCGTGACGGCGTGCCGGTTTGACGCCATCACCCGAAC
>DSDH01000339.1 GCA_011055475.1 Phycisphaerales bacterium
ACGATTTTTTGGGCCCCCACCCAATGTCATGCCGACCGGAGGGCCGAAGGCCCGGAGCGGAGGGATCCGTTCGAGCAGTCCTTCCGCAAGGCCGGGTGGCATGCCCACGCTCGCGTGGGCATGACCTGAAGATGCGGGCCCGTTCATCATCCATGGCCACACAAGTGTGGTCATGCCACCCACATTGAGAGGGCCTGCATGGCATCAAGACCGCGTGGACACAGCCCGCCTTACCTGCGGCTATAACCACGGGCAGGATTCGCGTGCCATGACCGGTCCTCACAGGCCCAGCAGGAGCTTGGCCGTGGTGAAGTAGATCAGCAACCCGGTGATGTCCACGACCGTGGTCAGGGCGGGGCTCGCGACAACGGCCGGGTCCCATTTCATCCGGGCCGCCCCCAGCGGCAATAGCGCACCGATCAGCGTGGACGTGATGACCTGAAGACCCAACGCGATTGCGATAGCCAGGCCGATGGTGTTCAGCGACACGCCGTCAGAAATGCTCGAGCCCCCTCCGAACACAAGCACACGGGCAAAAGCGATAGTCCCCAGCAACAGCGCCAGCAGCATGGCCACCCGGACCTCCTTGGCCAGAATGCGGAGGATATCCCGCGGGCCGACTTCGCGCAGTGCCAGGGCGCGGACCACCAGCGTGGCTGATTGACTGCCGGTGTTGCCGCCGGTATCGGCCAGCATGGGCATGAACGCCGCCAGAACGGCGAATTGGAGGAGCAGGCCCTCGAAGCTCTGGACAATGAACCCCGACACCAGGCCCAGAACGGCCAGCGCAACCACCCAAAGGGCACGGTTCTTGAAGTGCCCCCAGACGCCGGTCCTCATATAGACCGCATCCTCGTGGGCTCCCGCAATGGCCATGAACTTCTCCATGTCCTCGGTGTGCTCCTGTATGATGATATCGATCGCATCGTCGTGAGTGATGATTCCGACGAGCGCATCGGCCGAATCGAGAACGGGCAGCGCGATCAGGTCGTACTTGCGAATCGTTCGCGCGGCGTCCTCCTGGTCGTCGTCCACGCGGGCGTAGACCACCTCCGAGTGCATGATATCGGCGACCAGGGCATCCCGCCGGGCCACGATGAGGTCCTTGAGCGAGACGAACCCCAAGAGCCGACGGTGCTCGTCGATCACGTAAGCGTAGTAGATGGTCTCCCGGTCGGGCGCCACGTCGCGAAGGCGCTCGATCGCCTGCGACGCCGTCATGCCCGGTTCAAGCGTGGCGTAATCCGAGGTCATCACGGCTCCGGCGGTGCCCTCTTGATAGGCGGCCAGACGGCGGATGTCCTCTCGCTCGGCATGGGCCATCGCCGGAAGGATCGCTTCGCGCCGGTCCTCAGGCAGGTGTTTGAACAGGTCTGCACGATCATCCGGGGCCATATCTGCCAGGAGCCGCGCCGCCTCCCGACGGGACAGGGACGCGACCATCTCCACCTGGGTCTCCTCGTCCAGGTGGCTGAAGATCTCCGCCCGGAGCACCGGCTCGGCCTGTCGGAGCACGGCCCAAGCCTCCTCGTGTGACAAGGCCGCAATGAGTTCGGCAACGGCGGCGGGGTGCGTCTCTTGACAGAAGTCCCGCAGGGTCGCATGGTCCTCGGCGGCGAGCAACTCGCGCAGTTCGGGGACGAGAAGAGGATTCTTCCTTTCCATGGTTCGCCTCCATGTCGGCCGCCACGCGCGGACGGGCGCGGCCGGAGGCAAACCGAGGGCTATGCGGCATCGCCCCGAGCGTTCAGCCTCGCGGCCACGCGGGCCACGCACTGCGGTCCTGGGTCGTCGACTTCGCCTTCAACGGATTCCCGGACCGCAGGCCGGAAATCGTGCCTGTCCTTCATTTCGCTCACGACAAACCTCTTATTGGGAACCTGTCACGCGTGCTTATGTCGGGACAAGACTAGCTTGACTTCCGCAGCATTCAAGATTTTTCTCGCACATTGTAGCGATACGAAATGATCCGGACCCTTTCGAGCGTGACGAGCCCTTCGCCGATGAGCCCGTCCAGATCGGGCAGGAAGGCCTCGATGCGTTCGGGCTTGTCCACGATCTCGACGACGATGGGCAAATCCTCGGACAACCGCAGGATCTTGGCGGTATGGATGCGGCTGGTCGCCCCGAAGCCCAGGAAGCCCCGCAGGACGGTCGCCCCGGCCAGACCGCGTCGGCGGGCCTTCTGGACGATGACCTCATACAGCGGCTTGCCGTCGGCCTTGTCGCTTTCGCCGATGAAGATTCGCAACAGAGAGGCTTCGGAAGGCAGCTTCATCTTGGGTTCTCCTTCAAATGGCCCGGGCGACGGCCATGCCGACGAACAAGGCGACAAAACCCAGTCCCGTCTGCACGCCGACGTTGGCCCCGGCGTACAGCCACTGGGCCGAACGCGCCAATTCGCCCGTCTCCAGGATCATCGCGGAAAAGGTGGTAAAGGCCCCCATGAAGCCGACGAGAATAAGCGTGCGGGTCTCGCCGGAGACGGACCAGCGACTCTCGAACAGCACCCACAGCAGCCCCGCCAGAAAACATCCGACGAGGTTGACGACCAGCGTGCCCCACGGAAACGCCGACCCGGTGAACCTGTGGACAAATCCGGCCAGACCGTAACGGGCCAGCGTGCCCATCGCGCCCGCCACGGCCAGCCACATGAGCTTATGAAACATGAATCGGCCCTCTCGACAGACAGCATCCAGCCCGCTGTACAGACACGGACAACCGCCTTGCCATGGGACGATCCTCGTCCGCCATGGACGTTGCCCGCACCTGCATGGTAGGAGTCATCAGCCCGACCCGGGGGCGGTTTGTGAGGGGGACCCCATCCCCGCGACGGCGGCATTGTAGCCGTCGCCCACCGCACGGACAAGCCCGAAACGCGCGAGCCACCCGACGCAGGCCGCACGACCACGGACAGGATCAACAGCCCGCAAGGGCAGGACAAGCCACAGAGGCCACAGAGCCCAGTTGAGTTACCCGGCTTACCTCTGTGCCCTCGGTGCCCTCTGTGGCAAACCCCATGGCCCGCGAGGAACAGCCCACCCGACGCGCGGACGTGTGGCCGTCATGGAGTCCCGAGGGGTGGCGGCTTTTTGATTCGCAGTGTGAATCAAAGAGCCGGGCGTAATGGTTCGGGCCAGCCCTTTGCCTTCGGCAAAAGGCTGCCACCCCACGATTTTCTGGCCCCCACCAGCGTCATCCCGACCGGAGGGCCGAAGGCCCGCAGTGGAGGGATCGGTTCGAACAGCCCTTCCACAAGGCACCCGACGCGGAGCCGCAACATGCTCACCCATGGGGGTGACGTTGGTCTCTCCGCCAGGCGCTCAACGCCATGTCGCAACCACATCAGCGGTGTCGCTGCGCGACGCTGAAAAACGGATTCCCCGCCGCCGCGGTGCTATGCTACGCTTCGCACCCTTCGCTCGGGATGACGATGATGGGGCCACCCACGCTTGGGAGGACCTGCACGCGAGAACACCGTGTGGACACAGTGCACCCTATGTGCGTCGCCTGCATGGAGTCGGGTGACATGCCCACGCTTGCGTGGGCATGTCTTCAAGATGCGGGGCGTTTGTCAGCCCATGGCCACGCTTTGCGTGGCCATGCCACCCCATGCTTGGGGTGGCAGCCACTGAGCGAAGCGAAGTGGATGGAACTTTCCCGTGCACGACCGCGTAGGCACAGGCCATCTTCGCCCGGGTATGACCACGGGCAGGATGCCCCTGTCGCCGCCATGAAACCCCTTTGTCTGGCGGTCCAAGGGGTTGTGGGGCCTTTCTGGCCGTTTCAGGCGGCGTTGACAGGCACGGCGGGTGGGCATAGAATCGCGGCTTTCCCGAACCGTGAGGCGGCCATGAAATACCTGATCGACTGCGTGTATCTGCTGGGCCTGGCGGCCGTCACTCCCAAGATGCTCTACCGCGTCCTTGTGCACAAGCGGTACCGCACGGGCTGGGCCCAGCGGCTGGGTCGCCTGCAGCGTCGGCGACCGCAGGACCCGTGCATCTGGATTCACGCGGTCAGCGTCGGCGAGGTCAACGCCACGCGGACCCTCGTCCGGACCCTGCAGCAGCGGCGGCCCGATTGTGAGATCGTCATCAGCGCGACGACCGACACGGGTCTGGCCCGCGCCCGGGCGCTCTACGCCGAGCCGTACGAGGTCTTCTACTACCCGTTCGATCTGTCGTGTGTCGTGGGCCGGGCGCTGCGGAGGCTGCGGCCCAACGTCATCCTGCTCATGGAGCTGGAGGTCTGGCCCAATCTGGTTCGGCAGGCCCATCGCCAGGGCATCGCGGTGTTGGTCGTCAATGGCCGCATCAGCGACCGCAGTCTGCCGCGATACCGTCTGATCCGGCCCTTCATGCGACAGCTCTTTCGGCACGTCTCGTGCGTGCTGGCGCAGAGCCAGGAATACGCCCATCGCTTTATCGAGCTGGGCTGTCCGCCCGATCGCGTCGAGGTCGTACCCTCGCTCAAGTACGACACGGCCGAGGTGACCGACCGCGTGGACGGCGCCGAGGCCCTGGCCGGGCAACTGGCCCTGGACCGTGACACCATACCGCTCTGGATCGCCGGGGGCACCGGGCCGGGGGAGGAGGCCATCGTGCTGGATGTCCACCGGCGGTTGCTGGCCGAGCCCGGCCTGGAGCGGCTGTGCCTGGCGGTCGTGCCGCGAAAGCCGGAGCGCTTCGACGAGGTCGCCGCCCTCATCGAGCGCCGCGGCCTGTCGTACGTGCGATACAGCCGCGTCAAGGCGGGCGCCGAGCGCGTACACACGACGCCGCGGGTGATCCTGGGCGACACGATGGGCGACCTGCGAAAGCTCTACAGCCTGGCGACCGGCCCGGTCTTTGTCGGCCGCAGCCTGGTGCCGATGGGCGGTTCGGACATGATGGAGCCGGCGGCGCTGGGTAAGGGCACGATCTTCGGGCCGCACGCGTTCAACTTCCGCCAGACCGTCGAAGCCCTGCTCCAAGGCGAAGGGGCGATCCAGGTGCAGGATGCAGAGGCCCTCTTCCAGGCCGTCCGGCGCTGTCTGACCGATCCGGACTACGCCGCACGAATCGCCCGCAACGGCCGCGAGGTCATCCGCCGCAACCAAGGCGGCACCGAGCGGACCGTCGCCGCGGTTCTGCCGTGGCTGGATCGCTGAGCCTCTACGAGCGAATCGTCCGCGACAGCGCGGCGATGTGTTCCGGACCCGTGCCGCAGCAGCCGCCGACGATTCGCACGCCCGCTTGATGTATCCGCGCCACGGCCGCGGCGAAGTCCTCCGGCGACAGCCGATACACAGCCTGGCCATCCTCGAGGTCGGGCCGGCCCGCGTTCGGTTCGGCCAACAAGAACAGCCCTTCGGCGTCCGCGG
>DSDH01000561.1 GCA_011055475.1 Phycisphaerales bacterium
GGATCGCTATTGGACGTTGAGTGAGCAGCCCGAGGCGGCCCTGGCTCGTGAACACGGGCTGACCCCAAGGCAGCCGATCGCGCCCGCGGTCTAAAGGCGCTGATGACGGACGTGGCTGAATCGATAAGAACCGGAGCAGATCGGACAGCGGAGCCCACGCGATGAACGGCCGAGAGGAATTGCTTCACGCGATCAAGCGGAAACTGCCGAGCGACCACCTGGTGACCTCGGCGCGACGATGGCTGGAAATCGGCGAGGTGATGAGCCGCCGCGTGGTGACGATCGCCTTGCCGTGCAGCGTGTACGAGGCCGTCCGGCGCATGGCCGAGCATCGGGTGTCGTGCATCGTCGTGACCCAGGGCGACGCCATCGCGGGCATCGTCACCGAGACCGATCTGGTGCGGCGGCTGAGCGACCACACCGATCTGCAGCGGCTGCCGGTGGAGCACATCATGACCCGCCCGGTCATCACGGTCGAGACGGACCTCTCGATTCTCGACGCGTGTGCGCTGTTGGAAACCCATGGAATCCGCCGGCTGGTGGTGCAACGCGATGGTCGACCCGTGGGGATCGTCACGCAGACCGACGTGACGCAGGGGTTGACCTCACACGGTCTCGGCGAGGACGTGGGCGAGGTGATGACGCGGGAGGTCACCACGGTGTCGCCGACGGCCACCGTGGCCGAGGCCGTGCGGTGTATGGCGGAACGGCGCATTTCGTGCGTGGTCGTCATGGAGGGGGAGCGCATCGTGGGGATGTTCACGGAGCGGGACCTGTTGACGCGGGTCATCGCCGAGCAGAAGGATCCGAAACGGACGCTCATTGGGGAGGTGATGACGGGCTCGGTGAAGACGATACCGCTGAGCCAGTCGGTGTTCAGCGCGGGCAAAACGATGGCGATGGCCGGCGTCCGTCGCCTGGCGGTCACGGACGAGGGGCGGCTGGCGGGGATTATCACCCAGACGGATTTGCTCGACGCCATGCGCCGCCAGCTCGAGGACGAAGAACGGGCCCGGCGGCAGGCTTTGGAGACCTCGGAGAGCAGCGTCTTCACGCTGGATTCGCATGCCCGCATAACGTATGCCAACCCCGCCACCGCCCGGTTGCTGGGCGTGGTCGAGCGGGACACGTTGATCGGGGCGCGGTTCCTTGAGGAGCGATTCTGGCCGGATCCTTCGCAGCGGTCGTTGCTCGAAGAGAGCCTCAAACAGAAGGCCCCCGATCCTCGGGAGTTACACCTGCAGACGGTCGGAGGGCAGCCCCTGTTCGTCGTGCTGTTTCTGGTACCCGTGCGATCCGCCGACGGCCGGATCAAGGGATACCACGGCACCCTGCGGGACGTGACCCGCGAGAAGATGTCCGAGCGCGAGCTGGAGCGGAACTATGCGGCCCAGCGGGCCTTCAGTGAATTGCTGACCAAGAGCCTGGAGGACCTGCCGCTCGACACCATCCTCCAGTTTTTCCTGGAGCGCCTCGTCGCCGTGCCGTGGCTGATGCTGCAGGATCGGGGCTTGATCGCCTTGACCGACGAGGCGACCGGCGAGCTGGTCGTGCGGGCCCACCACAATCTGGACCCTGCGGTGCAGTCACGCTGCGCCCGCATCACCCCCGGCTGTTGCCTGTGCGGGCGTGCGGCGGCGATGGGCGAGATGGTCTTCAGCGATCGGTTGGATGAGCAGCATGAGATTCGCTGCGCGAGCATGGAGGATCACGGGCACTACTGCCTGCCCATTTTGTCGCCGTCGCGGGGCGTGCTCGGCGTAATGACGCTGTACACGCGGTGCGGGCATGATCGGGAGCCGGCCGAGGAGACGTTTCTGCTCTCGGTATGCGGTCTCCTGGCGGGGGTACTGGAGCGCTACGAGACACAGAAACAAATCCAATCCTTGGCGCGATTCCCGGGCGAGGATCCGGCGCCGGTGCTGCGCGTGGCGGCGGATGGAACGATTCTGTACGCCAACGCGGCGGCCGAGCCGGTATTGGCCCTGTGGGGCCGCCACCTCGATGAACGGTGTCCGGAAGACACGGCCCGGATCGTGGGTGAGGTCTTGCAGAGCGGCCAAACCCGCAAGATCGACGTTGTGGTGGCCAACCGGGTCTTCAGTCTGTTCTGCGCGCCGTTGACCGAGGAGAAATACGTCAATCTCTATGGCCGGGAGGTCACGGCCGAGCGGCGGGCCCAAAGGGAACTGCGCGAACTGAACCGCGCCCTGGCGGAGACCGTGGAAGAGCTCGAAGTGGCCAACCTCGAGCTGCGGGACTTCGCCAAGGTCATCGCCCATGATTTGAAAGCGCCGGTTCGCGCGATCGGCACGCTGACGCAGTGGATCGCCGCCGACTGCATGGACCGATTGGATGACCGAGGGCGGGAGCAGATGCACCTGTTGATCGGGCGAACACAACGATTGAACCACCTGCTCGAGAGCGTGCTGCAATACTCGGTGGTGGGTCGCGTTGAATCGGCCAAGGAGCACGTGGACCTCAACGCGGTTGTGGCGGCGGTGTGCGCGGCTTTGCAGATTCCGCCGCACATCACCGTCGAAGTAGACGGTGACATGGGCCTGATGCGCTGCCACAAAATGCGGCTCATGCAGGTGTTCCAGAATCTGCTCAGCAACGCCGTCAAGTACATGGACAAGCCGCAGGGTCGGATTCGGGTATCGCGGCGCGATGAGGGCGAGGTGTATCGTTTCGAGGTGACGGATAACGGGCCGGGGATCGAGCAGAAGCATCAGCAAAAGGTCTTCCAGGTGCTCCAGACGCTGGACCCGCGGGACGACGTGGAAAGCGCGGGCGTCGGGCTGGCCCTGGTCAAGAAGATCATCGAGGACATGTATGACGGGCAGGTGGGTGTCGAGTCGACGCCCGGCGTGGGCAGCACGTTCTTCTTCACGCTTCCAAAGTACCACTTTCCCTCCGTGGCCTGCCCCGCGACCCTTGAGGTGGAGGCGCGCCCATGAGTGCGGAACGGACGCACATTCTGTTCGTGGAGGACGATGAGGTCGATCAGTTGGCGATCCGTCGGATGGCCAAACGGGAGTCGTTTCAGCACGCGATCACGGTCGTGGCGACCGTGGCCCAGGCCGAAGAGGCCCTGAGGTCAGCGACCTTCGACGCCATCATCGCCGACTACAACCTGGGGGATGGCACGGCGATGGACGTCCTGGCCGTGGCCGGGCAAACGCCGGTGATCATCGCCACGGGCGCCGGCGATGAGAAGATCGCGCGCGAGGCGATGAAGGCCGGAGCGTTCGACTACCTGATCAAGGACCACTCCCACAGCCACCTCGAGGTCCTTCCGATGGTCATCCAGAAGGCCATCGAGCACGCCGCGACCCAGCGGCAGTTGGAGGCGTACCACCACGAGCTGGAACGGCTCGTCCAGGAACGTACCGAGCAACTGGCCCGCGAGAAGGAGCTCATCGCCGTGACGCTGGCCAGCCTCAGTGACGGTATCATCGCCGTCGATCCAGACAAGCGAATTATCCTGTTTAACGCCGTGGCCGGGCACATGACCGGGTGGCCGCCCCAGGAGGCCATAGGGCAGCCCCTCGAGAGCGTGCTTCAGGTCGTCGACGAAAAGCATCGTCGGCCCGTGGCGTCCTGCGTGGACACCGTCATGGAGCAGGGACATCCTGCCGCCGGCGGCGCCGACGACGTTCTGGTGTCGCGGGGCGGCACGGACCACCCCGTCGCCCTGAACGCTGCGCCGATCCGCAAGGACGACCGCACGTTGGGTGTCGTCGTGGTCGTGCGCGACGTGACTCACCAGCGTGAGATCGACCGGATGAAGACCGACTTCGTATCGTCGGTCTCACACGAACTGCGCACGCCCTTGACCTCCATCAAGGCGTTCACGGCGACCATTCTGCGCGATCCCAACATGCCCGACGAGACGCGGAACCAGTTCCTGCATATCATTGATGAGGAGTCGAATCGGCTGGGCAACCTGATCGAGGACCTGTTGCAGATCAGCCGGATCGAATCGGGCCGTCTGACGCTGGAGATGCAAACGGTTTCGATCGACCAGGTACTGTCGCAGGTGATCCCCCCGCTCGAACCTCTGGCGGCCAAGAAGGACATCACGCTGGAATGCCAGATCGGGGAAAACCTGCCACCCATCGAAGTGGATCCCCAAAAGCTGCAATCGGTGTTCACAAACCTGGTGAACAACGCCATCAAGTTCACGCCGGAAGGCGGACGGGTCACGATCTCGGTTGAGGCCCAGGAGGACACGCTACTGTGCCGCGTGACGGATACGGGGCTGGGCATCCCGGAGGACGATCTGGAGAAGATCTTCGAGCGTTTCCACCGGGTAAACCGGCCGGGCAAGGAGATTCAGGGGACGGGACTGGGTCTGGCGATCGTGAAGAACATCGTCGAACTGCACCATGGCTCGATCCAGGTCGAAAGTCAGGTCGATGCGGGCACGACCTTCACGGTCGCCTTGCCGGCCACCCAAGCCACCGTCGTGACCGCCTGATCGGTTTGCCCAGGCGTCACGGAGCGGGAGGCCCTACCCAAAGCGGACTACCTTCCTGGCAATGTCGCCGGTCATCCGCGGGACGGTGGTGGTGAGCATCCGGTACGATGAGTGGGGCCAGGCGGTGGCCAAGCTGTGCTCGACGTATGATGAGCAGGGTAATCTGGTCGATGTGGTGGATCTGCTGGCCGTCGAGCAGCAGCAGGCGTTGACGGCCGCCGAAACGACCTCCTCTGGACCCCGGATCGAGTCCGGGGTGACAGGCGTGGAGGCTGAAGTGCTCGACGGCGGGATGACGGCGATGAGCATACCGACCGCGTGGTAGGTCTGGCCGATCTGACGTAAGTGCCTGAAAATACGTTCTGACCTCGGATGCCCGCTGGGCATCTGGAGCGCGCAGGGGGAAAACGGCCCCGGCCCAGTCCGGGGTCTTTTTTTGCGCCCCAGGCAAGGACAAGGGGTTGGCATATATAAATGTGGCCCCTTTTTATCTTGACTACTAAGGCGTAACCAGGTACAATATGTTTACAAGACAAAGCCGTGGAAAGTGCATTACGGATCGGATCGCTGGAGCGGACCGGTACGGCTGGGTGACTTCTATGAGTCGTTCGGGACCGACGCACTCGTGGTCTCACAGGTGTGTCACGTGGGGCGGTGCAGCCGGCCCAGGGTCGGCTGGATCGCGGGGGTGCCGTATCACCGGCTGGATGAGAGCGTTCGGCGATTGCAGCAGGCGAGGTACAGGGTGGCCGTCTGCGAGCAGGAGATCCACGAGGACGGGGAGAGGGTCGAGCGATGGAAGTCCTATTGATGAAGTCGGTGCTGTACGCCCCCGGAGCGCACGATCTGTGGGAC
>DSDH01000052.1 GCA_011055475.1 Phycisphaerales bacterium
CCTGTCCGATTATGTCCGGCACAAGCAGGGACAGCTTCCCGTACGATTGGCCGCCCTGGAGCCGATCCTGCGGAACACCGCGGGCGCCGATGACCCTGAACGGCTGAAACGATTCCTGTATGGCCTCTGGGAGACAGGGCAAATCCAGTACGCCCTGCTGGTCGGCGACGCCGATGTCCTGCCCGTTCGCTACATGGTTCTCGACCGTATCACACCGGCGGCGTTCGACTACGCGTTCTATCCGAGCGACCTGTACTACGCCGATCTGGCGAAGAAGGACGGCTCCTTTGAGGATTGGAACGGGCAAAGGGAATCCTACCACGCGGGCTATTACGGGGAAGTGCGGGGAGAGAAGAACAAGGACGATCCCATCAATTTCGACGCCATTGACTATCTCCCGGAGATCGCCGTCGGCCGTTGGCCGGTCAGCACCGCCGAGGAAGTCGGAATCGTTGCGGACAAGACGATACGCTACGAGCGGAGGCTGATAGAGGGCCGACGAGACCATCCCCAGCGGATCGCCCTGGTCAGTGTGTCGGGATGGGTGGACAGCCGCCCGGCCTTGGATGCAGCGGCGGTCTTGCTGTCGCCGGAGTGGACGGTGGAGAAAAGGTACTTCAGCGATGAGCAGGCGACGTATGAGACTCCTTTGCCCACGGCCGAGGAGGTCATTGCTCTCATGAATGACGGGGTGGGGGTGATCTGTCACGCGGGACATGGTGAGAACCTTCTGTGGCACCGTTCCTTTGCTCTGAAGGACCTCGGGGCCGTGGACAACGCCGACCATCTGCCGATCATCTTCTCGGCGGGCTGCCACACGGCCCGATTCGCCACGCTGCCGCCCTATGAACCCTATATCGACGTTCACGGAACCGAGCACAAGGGCTCCGATCATGGGCAGGTGTTCAAGGAGCCGCCGCCCCCGCCGGCCCCCTACCAGCGGGGCAAGTACAATCCACCGGGGCTGGGGGAAGGGCTGCTTCGCAATGGGCCCACGGGAGCCGTTGCCTATATCGGGTGCAACACGGGCAGCCAGCCGTGCGCCCTGACGCTGCTGGAGGGCTTCGTGGCCGGGTTGCGGGAGGAGCGGCTCGGGGATTGCTGGAATCACGCCATCCACCACTACTATGCCAAGGAGCGTCTGGCCGATCTGAGACCGACCTCGAGCTGGTACCCGCCAAGCGTTTTCTTCCAAGGCATGAAGTTCATGCTGTTCGCGGATCCCTCTCTGATCCTTCCCGTCGTGCCGAGCGGGCAACAGGCAAGGCGATGCCAGCAGCATCCCCAGGATTGTCACCAGACTCCTCGCCAGCGGCCTCGTTGAAGACGTGGACGTGTTCCGAACCACTTCACAGGACATCAGGGCTCACTCTCCTGCAGTTTCCGGATGGCGGAGCGATAAGAGGTGTCATCATGGGCGCGTCTCCATCCATCCGTGGCAGCCTCCAGCCTCGGGCGGTGCCGGGCCCACATCTCGTTGACAAAGGCGTCCCAGGCCTGTCCCTGACGGGCCGACGCCTTGTCATGGTCATGGCCGGCGGCCTGCAAGCCCCGCATGCCGCCTACAGCATGGGGTCCCAGGGGGGCAGAACCTCCGGCTTCTGTTCGAACACCTGGAGCACGTCCTCGGGTACATACTTCTTGAGAACAATGATGTTGTACACGTGCTGGTCGAACCAGTCATCGTACAGGGCCCAATACCCGCCCTTGCCGCGGTCGCTCCCCCAACTGTTTTCGACCCGCCACTTCACCGGACGACCCTCGTGCAGATCCACGCCGACGAACACCATGCCGTGGTTACGGGTCCCGTTGCGGTAGAGCGCCAGCTCGGCCTTGCTCATCCGCATATCGATGCCGTAGATCGAATCGTAATCATAAAGCCCGTCGGCCATGATGCCCAGCTCGCTGCTCTGGTCGACGCTGACGTTGCACGCGAACATGACCGGCGTCCCATCCAGCAGAGATCGGATCGCGATCTCCTTCAGGGTGTCCATCGCAATGTTGGCATAGTGGATGTCCCGGCCATCGGCCACGTTTCTGGACATGCGAATCGTGTAGTGTCGGCCGACAGGGTGCGTGGGGTCGTTGAACAGGTTGACCCACTGGCCCAAGTCCACGGCCACGAACTCGCGGAAGAACCGGCGCGGCGTCATGACCAGTTCTTCGATATCCTGCTGGGTGTCCGGGCCATCGTCACTTTCCCCGTCCTCCGCGCCGTCGCCGTCGTTCTCATTCTCCTTTTTGCCCGACTTGCCCGGCTCATACCGCCACGTGAATTGCGTGGGGGGCTCACCGAGGTTGATGGCCAGGATGCGATACACGTCCTGGAGCATCTCTTCCTTGCGCTCGCGAAGCTGCCGCAGACTCGCCCCGTCCTCGCTCATCTTGCGCAGTCGCACGGCGTGGGCGCGAAGGAGCTGGGCGAGCACGCTGTTCATCGACCGGGTGGCGTTGGAGCTGTTCGTCTCGGGGTAAACGTCCTTGGGAACCAGCCCATACTTGTTCACCAGATCGACGACGTTCTCCCAGTACCCGCCGTCCGGACAGGGGTCCTTCAACACCATCACCAATTCGCGGTTCATCAGATCGCGGTTGCGGAGGCGGATGACGTGCTCAAGAAACGTATTGGACTTTTCCAGCTTGTCCCAGAAGGTCAGATAGACCTGTGAGAACTCCAAATCCTTCAGTCCCTGCCGCTGGCGGACGCCGTGGCGGATCTGGTTGAGCCCCGCGAACAGCCAACACCGGCCCGAGGACCGCTGGTTGGTGACCCCTTTGACATCAATCTTGTGGCTGTACAGATCATTGTGTTGCCGAAGGAGGTCCCGATTCAGGGCCAGATCGGTAATGTGGGCATTCGTGATGGCGTTGTACATCGCCCGGGTATGGGCATCCATCTCAAAGGAGGACTGGAGAGCCTCAATCGTCTCCGGCCCAAGGCCCCCGGCATCGGCACAGGCCACACGCGAACACACCATAACCAGCAGAGTAAAGAGCAGATTCGACGTTCTCATGGCACCACCTCACAAACGCACACCACGGACGGCACGCCGTCCTGCTTTCCGGGCACAGGCCACGCGCCTGTTTACACCATGATACCAAAGCGCCGGCGTAAGCCAAAGGCGCTGTCCTGCAGGGATCGACAGGGTGGACGTGGTGCTGGAGGAATCCGTCGGAGAACCCGCATCTTCGGACCCGGTGGCATGGGCCTGCTTCACCGTTGGTGGTCTGCCCGGAGTAGGAGGCGGTAACCGTGTCCGCGCCGGGGATCGGGTTCGTGGCCGGTTTTGCCCGATCCTTGACAGTCACTCCCCGTCGAGACAGGTTGTCAGCCGAATCAGTCCGGTGAAATCCGACGCTTCCGTCCGTCGGGGCGACGCAGGACTATGAGGGACCCGCTCATGTGCACGTCGATCAGCCCCGGGCCCTCCTTGCCCCACCCCTCGCATCCGAGACACGGTTGGCCTGGCGGTGATCGCGACGCGGTCGATCGGATTGATGCGGCCGTCAGTCCCGGGCGACTCTCGGGGCCCCCCATCGATCGTGTGGCCGGCGAACGTATCCTTCGGCGCCGAGGGGTCGGCCGATGGGCTGTGCGAGTTGCACCGTCCCGGCGGTGAGCCGACCGGCATCTGAGCCGACCTTGCAGCCGTAGATCCCGTCGGTCTCCGGCGTCGGCAGCACGGGTTGGCGGCGGCCCTGCAGATCGCACCAGGCATTGCCACGAAAGACAAACGTCTTGGGCGCGGTCCCGGGACCGATGTTGACAAACACCCGTACCCGATCGTCGAACACGACCAGGTTATCCTCAAAGACGCCCCCGCGGCACGGTGTGAAGCGTGGGTCCTGCGTCTCCTGGAGGATACGAAGCACCCACTTGTCGGGCAGGATGATCGTGTTGCGGTATACCCGCCCCCCATCGGCCGTGACCCAGGCGACCGGAGCCATGCCACCTACGAAGCGATTGCCCGCGATCTCGATCTGTTTGGCTTCGAAGCTGTCCACGCGTGGCCGGAAGTAGGCCAGACCCGTACTGCCCCCCAGGTTGATCGCCCGCTGGCCGGCGTCTTGAAACAGACACGTCTGGACGCGCACGTCCCGCGTTCCGCCCTTGAGCTGGATGGCGTTGGATTGTGAGAAGCCGGTGAGCCCGATAAACGTGCAGTCCTCCACGGTGCCATGATGGCAGCCAACCATGTCAATTGCCGAGCCGCCCCAGCCCTCGAAACGGCATCGCCGCACGAGGAAGTGATCCACGCCGCTCATCTTGAGCGCATCGTGGTTGCCCTGCGGGCCGGTGCGGCGGATCGTGACCTCCTCCACAATGACATGGTGAGCGGGCGTGGCGAATGTGCCGCCGTCGTCGATATTGATGCCGTTGGCCGCACAGCCCTCGACCGTCAGGTTCCGCAGGATCACGTAGCTGCACTGGGCCAGATGCAGGGCCTGGCCCCCGCCCTTGAATACGGGCGGGTTCTGCGGGTCGGCGCCCGCGATGAGGATGGGCGCCTGTTCAGTGCCCGCCAGGTCGGGGATGTGCAGATCTCCGCGGTACGATCCCGGCTCGATAAGTACGGTCGTGCCGGGCCCCGCACCGATCAGAGCACGACGTAATTGCCCGGTATCCGAAACGTGCAACGTCTCGGCTTCCAGCAGGCCTGCTGCCACGAGCGAGAGGCACGTCATGTATCGTACCCACTGCCCCATCACGGCTTACCCTCTCCCAGAAGCACGATTCAGTCCGCCTGCCCTACGTTTGATTATAGGGGTCATGGTGCCAAGGGCAATACGTCGTTCGTTACCGGGACCGTCATGCCGAGTCATCTCCCGCAGGGCGTCGGGTCTTGGCTGCGGCCAAGCGATCCAGACATCGCCGAGCCGCTTGTCTCATGATGGGATTCGTGGACTCTGCGCCCTTGGCCAATCGGCGGGGGATGTCCACGCGCCGGCGGACTTCCGGCACGGCGTGCAGTCGCACCAGGACATCGGCCACTCTCTGCCGGACGCTCCGGGTCGGGCAAGCCAGCGCCTCGACCAGGCGGTCCAGGGCCCACGGCATATCCATGCCCTTCCTGAGGACGACGTCGCCCCAGTGCCGGTCCTCAATACAGAGCATGCCGGAGACCAGGTGCATGGCGTCCAGGTGCTCCGGCAGGCGCACGCCGAGCACCTCCGCGTACATGGCGATGTAGTCCCGCAGGAGGCGCAGCCAGCGGTGATCGGTGCGAAACGCGTTGAAACACAGTTCGCGGTAGGCCAGCCGACGGGGCTGGCCGTTGTCGTCCCGGTAACGGAGCCGACGATCGTGGAAGTA
>DSDH01000050.1 GCA_011055475.1 Phycisphaerales bacterium
CATCTGGACGCGTTCCTGGAGCTGCCCGAGGGCAGTATCGTCTTTCACGTGGATCACGATGACGTGTTCGAGGTGCACCGTAAGATCGGGCACAAGTTCGCCATCAGCGGCGGCATCCCGAACTTCCTGCTGGCCTATGAGACGCCCGACAAGGTGCGGGCCTTCTGCAAGCGGCTCATCGACGAGGTCGCCCGCGATGGCGGCTATATCGCCGACGCCTCGGCGATCATGCAGAACGAGATCAGCATCGAGAACATGCGCGCGATGACCGACTTCATCCGCGATTATGGTGTGTACTGAGGAAAGGACCGAAGCATGGAATCCATCCCGATCAAAACGCCCCGGCCCAAGCCGGGTGTCTGTATCGAGTGGGACGAGAAACGCAAGGACCTGCCCGATATTCGCGGCGATGAGGACCTGTTCCGCCGCATCTGGGAAGACAACGAGGCGCTGGCGTACCTGTACATCTGGCAGGTTCTGCTGTCGTTCTAGAAGTGGAGGGTGGAAGTATGAGACAACAACTCAATCGACGATCGTTCCTGCGCGGAGCGATGGCGGCCGGGACGGTTGTGGCAGCGCCAACGATTCTCCCCGCGCGCCTGCTTGGCCAGGACGGCCAGGTCGCCCCGAGCGAACAGATCACCGTCGGCTTCATCGGCACGGGCGGCCACGGCATCGACCGCAATCTGCGGATGTACCTCGGCCAGCCCGATGCACGGGTGTTGGCCGTGTGCGACGTGGACCGCAACAACATGGCCCGGGCCAAGGCGATGGTCGACGCCAAGTACGGCAACACGGATTGTGCAACGACAGGGGATTTTCGCGAGGTCCTGGCCCGGCCCGACATCGACGCGGTGATGATCTCCACGCCCGACCACTGGCACGTGCTGATGAGCGTCATGGCCGTCAAGGCGGGCAAGGACGTGCAGTGCGAGAAGCCCACGCTGACCATCGACGAGGGCAAGATCCTGGTCCGCACCGTGCGGCGTTACGGCAAGGTCTTCCAGACCAGTACCGAGGATCGCGCCGAGCGGGTCCACCACCGCATGGCCGAGCTGGTCCGCAATGGCCGCATCGGCAAGCTCCAGCGGATCGAGGTGATCCTGCCCAAGCAGCCGAACCGGCCCGGCGACCCCACGCCGCAGCCCGTGCCGCCGGAGCTGGACTATGATATGTGGCTGGGTCCCGCGCCCTACGCCCCCTACACCAAGGACCGCGTCCACTTCAACTTCCGCTGGATCTGGGACTACTCCGGCGGGATCATCTGCGATTGGGGCACGCACCTGTTCGATACGGCCCAATGGGCCAACGACACGGAGCGCAGCGGGCCCGTCGAGATCGAGGGCGTCGGCACGCATTGGGAAGGCGGGCTGTACAACACCGTCAAGGACTACGATGTGACGTACCGCTACGCCAACGGCGTCGTGATGACGTGCCGGCCGGGCAACCCGAGCATCCGGTTCATCGGCACGGACGGCTGGGTGGGCAATCGCGGATGGCTTGGGGCTCTCGAAGCCAGCCGCCCGGAGATTCTCAACAGCGTCATTGGGCCCAATGAGATTCACCTGTACACCAATCCCGCCGGTGAGCACCGGGACTTTCTCGATTGTGTCAAGACCCGCAAGGACCCCTACTTCCCCGTGGATATCGGGCACCGCGTCTCGACCGTGTGCCACCTGGCGAACATCGCGATCCGCCTGGGCCGAAAGCTCAAGTGGGACCCCGACAAGGAGTGGTTTGTCGGCGACGACGAGGCCAACCGGATGATGAGCCGCCCGATGCGAAGCCCGTGGCGGCTGACGTGATCGACACAACGCCCCTCATGGCGCGGGGGTGATGAAAAAACACAAGAAAGAGAGGTCGGACTATGAAGCGAATCACACGGCGAACGTTTACCGGTATGTCCCTGGCGGCCATGGGCACGCCGTATATTGTGCCGGCCCGCGTGCTTGGCGCCAAGGCGCCCAGCAACCGGATCACGATGGGCTTTGTCGGGGTGGGCAACCAGGGCACCAACGACATGCGCGGTTTCCTGCAGGATGATCGCGTCCAGGTCGTGGCGGTCTGCGACGTGAACCGCGAAAGCCGGGGCTACTGGTCCAACGGCCTGGGCGGGCGCGAGCCGGCGCGGCGGATCGTCAACGCGTTCTACGCCCGCAAGACGGGCCAGGCCGACTACAGCGGCTGCGAGGCCTACGAGGACTACCGCGAGCTCATCGCCCGGCCGGATATCGACGCGATCGAGACCGCCCTGCCGGACCACTGGCACGCCATCCCCGTGATCGAGGCGGCCAAGGCCGGCAAGGACATCTACGGGCAGAAGCCGCTGAGCCTGACCGTGGCCGACGGCCGGGCGATGGTCCGCGCGGTCCAGCGCTACAACCGCGTGTTCCAGTGCGGCAGCCAGCAGCGCAGCGACCGGAACTTCCGCCGGGCCTGCGAGCTAGTGCGCAATGGCCGGATCGGCAAGCTCCAGGTCGTCGAGTGCGGCCTGCCGGGCGGCGCACCCGACTACGTAGGCACCAACCCCAGCAAGGAGCCGCAGCCGGTGCCCGATGGGTTCAACTATGAGTTCTGGCTGGGCCCGGCGCCGCAGGCCCCCTACTGCCCGGCCCGGTGCTTGATCAACTTCCGCTGGATCCTGGACTACTCGGGCGGCCAGCTTACCGACTGGGGCGGCCATCACCCGGACTGCGCCCAGTGGGGCATGGGCACCGAACGGACCGGCCCGGTGAAGATCACCAACGCCAAGGGGACGTTCCACATGAACGACCTGTGGAACACGGCGACGGAGTACTACTTCGAGGCGGTGTACGAGAACGGCGTGGTCCTGAAGATCAGCAACCGCCTGCGCGGCGGCGTCAAGTTCATCGGCACGGATGGCTGGGTGTGGGCCAACCGCGGGCGGCACGAGGCCAGCAGCGATGCGATCAAGAACAGTACGATCGGACCGGAGGAGATTCACCTGTACAAAAGCGACAACCATTTTCGCAACTTCATCGACTGCGTGATCAGCCGCAAGGAGCCGGTGGCGCCTATCGAGGTGGCCCATCGGTCGATCACGATCGCGCACCTGGGCAATATCGCGATGCTGCTGGGCCGCGATCTGCGCTGGGACCCCGAGCGCGAACGCGTCCTGGACGATGCCGAAGCCAACGCCATGCTGTCGCGGCCCTACCGCGCCCCGTGGCGGCTGTAGTTTTGTGTAAGCCTGACGTGCCTTCTTGAACGGGAGGTGGACTATGGATGCGCGGATGGATCGACGGCGGTTTATGCGGGTGGGGGCGGCCTCGGCGGCGGGGGTTGTGGCGCTGGGCGGCTCGCTGCACGGTGCCGCGGCCTCGGGGGCGGACACGCTGGCGATGCTGGGCGGCACACCGGTACGGACGGAGCCCTTCTCGCAGGTCTGGCCGATCTTCGATGAGACCGAGGAACAGGCCCTGCTGGGCGCCCTGCGCAGCCGGGACTGGTGCTGCCTGCGGGGCCACGAGGTCTACGACTATCAGACGGCCTTCGCCCAGGCGATGGGCGCGGGGCAGTGTGTGCTGAGCAACGGGGGCACGACCGCCCTTTCGGCGTGTCTGCACGTATTGGGCGTCGGGCCCGGCGACGAGGTCATCACCACGCCGCGAACCTTCATCGCGACGATCAACGTGATCACCAACGCCCACGCCCTGCCGGTGTTCGTGGATATCGACCCGGAGACGGGCTCCCTCGACGCGGACCTGATCGAGGCGGCCATCACCGAGCACACCAAGGTGATCCTGCCCGTGCACCTGGCCGGCTATCCCGTGGACATCGAGAAGATCATGGCCATCGGCAAGAAGCACGGCATCCCCGTCGTCGAGGACGCCTGCCAGAGCGTTTTCGCGGAGGTGAACGGCAAGAAGGTCGGCACGTTCGGCACCGGCGGGTGCATCAGCTTCCAAGAATGGAAGTCGCTGGTCTGCGGCGAGGGCGGGGCGATTCTGGGGGACGATCCGGAGTTCATGCGGCGCTGTGCGGCCTTTGTGAACAACGGACGGGACCCGGCCGGGACACTGGGGGGCTACCCCTTCCCCGGCTCGAACCACCGCATGACTGAGTTCCAGGCGGCGGTCCTGGGCCAGCAGTTCAAGCGGTTCATCACGCAGGACCGGACCCGCCAAGCCAACGGACGATACCTGGAACAGCGGCTGACTAAGATCCCCGGCCTGTCGCCGCGGAAACGGTATACACCGAACACCCGCATCACCTACGTCGAGTTCGACCTGGACTACGACCCGGAGCATTTCGAGGGCGTTCCGGCGTCGCTCTTTGCCCGGGCGCTTCGGGCCGAGGGGATTTCGTTTGTCTCGGGGGGGCCGCGTCGGTGGGGCCGGGGCTGCCATCGCGAGGGTATGCTGGAAGAGCACCTCAAATCCGAGGCCTTCCGCCGATCCTACTCGCCCGCGAGGCTGGAGGCCTATCGCCGGTCGCTGGAGAACCTGCCCGTCATGGACGGTCGCATTCCCAGCACCATCGAAAGGCTGTCGTTCGACGGCAAGATCCCCTTCCTGGGCCCGCGGCGGGAAATGGACCAAATCTTCGACGCCATCGCCAAGGTCGCCCGGAATTGTGGTACACTGGCCCGTATGCAGGACAAAGGGACCTGAGCCGATGCGTTTTCCATCGCGGAGATAGCCCATGAATGGGCGATCGGGTCAAGGCCGTTTGTGGCCGCCGGCACGCTGGTTGACTTGGCTGTGTTGATGGGCGACTGTATCATAAGGAATAGACACTGAACCGATGAACGCCGACCGACTCAGCGAACTCTTGCAGCAGGTCAAGGACGACAGCCTCTCCATCGACGAGGCCGTCCAGCGGCTGCGGCATTTGCCGTTTGAGGACCTGGGTTTCGCGCGGGTGGACCACCACCGCCAGATCCGCTGCGGCTTTCCGGAGGTCATCTACTGTCCCGGCAAGACGGTCGAGCAGATCGTGGGTATCTTCGAGCGGCTCGCCGGGACGGGCAACAACGTCCTGGCCAGCCGGGCCGAGCAAGAGGTGTACGACGCCTTGGCCGCCACGGGGCGGTACGACAGCCTGTGCTACCATAAGCTCGCCCGGTCGGTGACGCTCATGCAGAAGCCGGTCGAGCCGACGGGCTCGCCGGTCGTGGTCGTCACCGCGGGCACGGCGGATCTGCCCGTGGCCATGGAGGCGAAGGTAACCTGCGAGATCCTGGGCCAGCGGACCGAACTGCTGGCGGACGTGGGCGTGGCGGGCCTGCATCGACTCCTGGGCAGCCTGCCGGTGCTTCATGGGGCCTCGGTCATCATCGTCGTCGCGGGG
>DSDH01000382.1 GCA_011055475.1 Phycisphaerales bacterium
CCGGGTCCGTCACATCCGCGGGCGCCGGCAGGGCGGTTGCACCCTCCTCAGCCAGACGCTCGGCCAATGCCGTGAGCCTGTCGGCCCGGCGGGCGACCAGCACTACGCGGCTGCCCCGTCGCGCAAACGCTTGTGCCGTGGCCCGGCCGATGCCGCTGCTGGCCCCGGTGACGACAACCACCTTATTCTTCAAGTCGACCATCGGCTCTCATCCATGTGATCGTATCCTGGATCGTCTGCTCGAACCCAATCCGGGGCTCCCAGCCCAGGCGCTGCTTTGCGCGACTGTGGTCAAAGTAACGGTAGAGATAGGCTGAGTCAAGTTGATCGGCGGTCAGCTCGGTGCGTCGCCCGATCCGCTCGACCGCCCGCAACACCGGCACCAAAAACGGCCGCGTCCAACGCCCCAGCATCCGGCGCGGCGCCTGCACGCCCAGTTGCCGCGCGATGATGGCGTTGACCTCACAGAAAGTCAGGTTCCATCCGCTCAGCAGGTAGTGGCCCGTGACGTCAGGCTGTAGGAGAATCGAGGCGATGCCCCGTGCGATGTCCCGCACATCGACGATGTTCGTGCCTCCGGGCATGTTGAACGGCACCTTGCCGCGGCCGATGGCCTCAATCAGCCGTGCCGAGTTCGTCGTATCGCCCGGCCCAAACATCAGGCCGGGGTAAAGCGTGACGCACGGCACGTCTCTTTCGATGCGACTCACCTCAAGATCGGCCAAGTGCTTGGTGAGCATATAGAACTTGCCGACCCGCCGCGCGATGGACCAATCGAACTCATAATCCTCGTCGATGGGCCGGGCCGGGTCGTCGCCATAGCCCAAGGCGGCGACCGAGCTGACGTGAATGAACCGTCGCACGCCATGCTCGCGGACCGCCCGAACCACGTTGGCCGTGCCGCCCACGTTCACCCCGTGCAGGGCGTCGCGGTCCCGCCACGCGAAGGACACAAGCCCGGCGAGATGAATAACGCAGTCCACACCGGCAAAGGCCGGCGGTATCGCCTCGTAGTCGCGGATATCGACGTTCGGCAGACGCCGGATGGCCGCGTTCGTATCGAAGTCGAAAAGCGCGACGGCAGGCGGCCTGAGATCCAGTACGTCAACGCCCGCCAAGGCGCCGGCGCTCAACGGCTCGACCAAATGGGCCAGCAGGTGCTGCCCCAGGAAACCGCAGCCCCCCGTGATCAGAACGCGGCCGATCGGCGGCGATGCCATCGCCTGTTACTGCCCCAGGGCCCGGGTGATGCCATCGACAACGCAGGTCGCGATCTTGCGGCGATACCAGTTGCTGTTAAGACTACGGGCCTCATGTCCGTTGGTCAGATAGCCGGACTCCACCAGAACCGCCGGCCGGCTGTGCTCGGCCAGCACCTTGAAATCGGCTTGACGGACACCGCGGCAGGGAATGCCCGCATCCCGAAACGCCGCGTGAACACTGTTGGCCACGCGGCGGCTCTGCGCCAGGGCCGATCGGGCGATGTAGACCGTTGGGCCGCTGATGCTGCTGTCGCGATGGCTGTCGGCATGAATGGAGACCAGCAGGTCCGCCCGCGTGCGGTCGGCGATGGCGGCCCGCTCCAGAAGCTCCACGAACCGGTCGTCCCGTCGGGTCATGACGACATAGGCGCCCTCGGCCCGAAGCAACTCCTCGACGTCCCGGGCGATCTCCAGCACGATCGTCTTCTCAGGTATGGGCGAAAAGCCCGCCTCGCCGGCGCCGGGATCGTGCCCGCCGTGCCCCGGATCAACGACGATCGTCCGCCCGGCCAGCCGGCGGCCCGTCAACACCACGGACGGTGACGAGCTTGTCGCCGTCGGCGTCGGTGTGACCCGCGGCGATGGGGTGTCCGACTTCCACGACACGTCCTCGGTGATGCGGGGCGGCCCGGCATAGGGCTCGCAACCCGCCAGCCACACAAGTGAAACAGCAAGCCCGACCAAGCCAAGGCGTATTCGAATCAAAGCGTACACTCCCATCTTCTCGTCCGTGTTTGACTGTGTATCGGCCGTCCTGTGTCCATCGCCTGAGATTTTCGCCGAGACCGATCCTGAGCAATGGGCCTGATTATAGGTCCAGGGTCCCGTCAGGCAAGCATTCGTCGCGTGGGATCGGTCCTGGCTGGACCTTGACCGCGACCCGGCGGCCTCTATAATACGCGCGATAAGGCCTCGAACTCGTTTCCAGGGCAGAGGATAGCACCCATGACCTATCTGGCGGTCTCCATCAGCGGCGATGATGCTGCAGCAGTCTGTGCGCGGATGGATCGAGCCAAGCAGGGCGGGGCCGACCTGGTTGAATTGCGGCTGGATGGCTTGGTGGCACTCAACGCCCAGACGGTGCAAATGCTGCTGCGCCGCGCCGATGAGTTGGGTCTGCGGGTCCTGGCGACCTGTCGCGACCCGGCCGAGGGGGGGCTGCGCGATCATCCCCTGGATCTGCGGATTGAGATGCTCTGCGAGGCGGCCCACTGCGGGGCGTCCTTCATCGATTGTGAATACGCCAACTACCGGCGGGGCGCCGCCCGCGGGCCCCTGATGGAAGCCCTTGGCAAGGCCCCACAGTGTCGGTTGATCCTGTCGGTGCATGATTTCGAGCGGCCGCTGGCCGATCCGCGGGCGGTCCTTCGTGAAATCCGGCAATCCTGCCCCGAAGCCATACCCAAGCTGGCGTATCGGGCCGATCACATCTGCGACAGCCTGGATGCGTTGAGGCTTGTCAGTCGAGTGTCGCCAGGTGAGATCATCATCTGCATGGGCCAGGTCGGCGCGATCACACGCCTTCTGGCCGGGCGGTTTGGATCGCTGCTTGCGTATGCCAGTCTGGACGATGAGACGGCCACCGCGCCGGGACAGGTATCTCTGGCGACAATGCAGTCTCTGTATCGATTTAACGCCATCGGTCGGTCCACCCGACTGTTTGGGGTGATCGGCGACCCTGTCGCCCACTCGATGAGCCCGGCCATCTTCAATGCCTGCTTCGATGCGGCGGGCGTGGATGCGGTCTATGTGCCGCTGCGGGTGACCGGTGGGGTGGAGGGGTTCGCCGCCTTTATGGATCGCATCGTGACAGGTGGGGCGGGGCACACAGCCGATTGGGGAGGCTTCTCGGTCACGATTCCGCACAAGGCCCACGCCCTGGAGTACCTGCGGGCGTGCGGTAGGCATGTCGAGCCGGGTGCGGCCCGGATCGGCGCCGTCAACACCCTCAAGATCGAGGCAGGGGGGCTCGTATCGGGCTATAACACCGACCGGGCCGGCGCCATGGAGGCCCTGACGTCGGCCATGGGCATTCAGCCGCAAGAACTCGCTGGAAAGCCCATCGCCATCGTCGGGGCAGGGGGCGTGGCCCGCGCCGTGGTGTCGGGCCTGAAGGATGTCGACGCCGCCGTGACGATCTACAACCGGACGCTGGAAAAGGCCCAGACTCTGGCCGCCGAATTCGACGCCCAGTCCGCGCCGCTTGATGCCCTGGGCAAGGCCCGTCCCGCTATCCTCATCAACTGCACGAGCCTGGGCATGCACCCGAACACGGACACTTCGGCCGTTCCCGCAACGGTGCTCCATAAGGGTCTGACGGTGTTCGACACCGTCTACAATCCCATGGAGACCCGGCTCCTTCGGGAGGCGGCCGCAGCCGGCGCCCGATGCGTCAACGGCGTGGAGATGTTCGTCCGCCAGGCCGCCGCACAGTACCGCCTGTGGTTCGGCGCCAATCCCGACATTGATCTGATCCGCGGCGTGGTCCTTGCCCGCCTGGGCTCATAGCTCGCGTGGCCGGTCAACTTTGGCGACAGGCGGGACCTACAGATGGCACTGATCCAGGCCCCGCTTCTCCAGGTATCGCTGGTGGTACTCCTCGGCCCGCCAGAACGGCCCGGCCGGGACGATCTGCGTGACGACGGGACGTCGAAAGCGGTTGGACCGCTCCAGACGCTCCTTCGACTGCTCGGCCAGACGCCGCTGCTCCTCGTTGAAGTAGAAGATCACCGACCGGTACTGCGTCCCGACATCAGGCCCTTGGCGGTTAAGCTGGGTAGGGTTATGACCCTGCCAGAAGATGTTCAACAACTGTTGATACGTCACCTGCGACGGGTCATATTCCACGCGAACCACCTCGGCGTGGCCGGTGCGATCGGTGCAGACCTGCTTGTACGTGGGCCGCTTCACGTGCCCGCCGCTGTACCCGACCGCCGTATCCAGCACCCCCGGTACCTTGCGGAACGTGGCCTCGACCCCCCAAAAGCAGCCGGCCCCGAACATCGCCGTCTCGCGTTGCGGCGATGCTGTCTGGTCGGTCGGAGATGATGTGGGGTGGGGCGTTTCGGCCGACTGAGCCGTCGGCTGCGGGGCCGGATTGTTTGGATCGTTCAGCATAGCCAGCCATACCCTCGAATCACATCCTGCAAGGAACGCCGCCGCAGCGCCCGCCAACGCCGCGAGGACCAACGTAATGCGGCAATACGTGCACATGCTTCTTGTTCTCCATTGTATCGGCTCCGTCGAGCCGTTCCTACTACCTACGCCCCCAACCCCCTCCGGTTCGCCGTTCCGCGGGGTGGTGCATGAGCCCGGTCTTTCGGAACCCGTCGGCGGTGGTTTTTCACGGCTTGGGAGGGGTGTTTGTGGGCTCCACGCACAAAAAGGGGCATTTTCTGCTTGTCATGGCCGCCGTTTTGAATAAACTGAGCAGCGTAGCCCGACCGATATGGGTTACGTTCGTGGCGGTGTAGCTCAGTTGGTTAGAGCATGGGATTCATAAGCCCAGGGTCGGTGGTTCGAATCCACCCGCCGCTATCCCGCCGGCTTGACAGGTGCCGGCGAGCCTGCCGTGGGGGGCAGCCTGCGGCAGATGACCCGATAATTCAGTGGCGTTTACGCCCCCATCGTCTAGCGGCCTAGGACGCCGGGTTCTCATCCCGGTAACAGGGGTTCGAGTCCCCTTGGGGGTATTAAAGCCTTGTGGACAAATGCGTTACAGGGCTTTCTTTCCAAGGGCGGTCCATGCCAGGTGCAACGGACAGGTTTGATTCTCCCGCCGGCACGGACAGGGCAAGGGCGCCGCGGCTACAAGCTTCCGGGACTTTCCAGCGGGCGTGTTCGTGCTTGGTACTCTTATTCAGTTTTTTGCTGCCCTCCTGTGCCCCGCAGCTCACGCCGGAGCAAAGAAGACGGGATATCGAATACTTGGCCATGTGGGCCGGCGATTATCATCCCTGCGTGGAGCTCAATGAAAGTCTCAAGGGCTTGCCGGGCTACAAGGCGCTCCTCCCGCGGTACGTCGAGCTCGCGGAAACGGC
>DSDH01000718.1 GCA_011055475.1 Phycisphaerales bacterium
CCTCGATGGGCTCATGGCCGCGGGAATGCGCATGGACCGTTTCTGCGCGAACTGCCCGGTGTGCAGCCCCACGCGGGCGGCGCTCTTGACGGGCCGCTACCCGGACATGGTGGGCGTCCCGGGCGTCATCCGCACGCACCAGGCCGACAGTTGGGGATACCTCAAGGAGGAGGCCCTTCTGTTGCCGCAGATGCTCAAGCGGGTCGGCTATGATACGACGATCGTCGGCAAGTGGCACCTGGGATTGACCGAGCCGAACGTCCCCAACAGCCGCGGTTTCGATCACTTCCACGGCTTCCTGGGCGACATGATGGATGACTACTGGAACCATCGCCGACACGGCATCAACTACATGTACCGCGACCGGCAGCGGATCGATCCGCAAGGGCACGCGACGGACCTGTTCACACAGTGGGCGTGCGAGACGATCCGCTCGCGGAAGGACAGGCCCGAGCCGTTCTTTCTGTACCTGGCGTACAACGCGCCGCACACGCCGATTCACCCGCCCGAGGAGTGGGTGCGGAAGGTCCAGGCCCGCCAGCCCGGGATCAGCGACCGGCGGGCCAGGCTCGTGGCGCTGATCGAACATCTGGACCACGGCATCGGACAGGTGGTCGACTGTCTCAAAGAGACCGGCCAGTGGGAGAACACGCTGCTGATCTTCACCAGCGACAACGGGGGACAATCGGGAGTGGGGGCCAACAACGGGCCGTTGCGAGGGGGCAAACAGGACATGTGGGAAGGCGGCATCCGCGTGCCGTTTTGCGCGGTGTGGCCGGGTCGGATTGCGGCCGGGCGGCGGGATCAGGACACGGTGGCCTGCACGATGGACCTGTTTCCTACGGTCTGTGAGGCGGCGGGCATGTCGGTGGAGCACGAGATCGACGGACGCAGCTTCCTGGGGCGGCTGCTGGGCCATTCACAACCCTGGCCGGACCGTTACCTGGTGTGGGTCCGTCGCGAGGGCAATCGGCGGTATCAGGGCCGGGCGTACTACGCGATTCGGTTCGGGCCGTGGAAGCTGCTGCAGAACACGCCCTTCGAGCCAATGCAGTTGTACAATCTGGATGAGGACCTGGCTGAGGAAAAGCCGTTGCCCACAAGCCATCCCATGTACGGCCGACTGGAGACCGAGCTGCGGCGGCATATTAATCGCGCCGGTGGCATTCCGTGGGCGAAGGACCCGGTGGACATTGACAGAGTCTATGAGGGTATATGATGCATCGCGAGAGCCTTTTGAATCGGCGGCAGTTCGTACAAGGGGTGGGATTGGGCGCAGTGACTTTGGCACTGTCGCCGCACCTGTTCGGCGGAGCCGAATCCGACGCCGGACCGCGGCCGAATATCGTTTTGATCATGTCCGACGATATGGGTTTTTCGGACATCGGTTGTTACGGTGGCGAGATCCACACGCCCAACCTGGACCGCCTGGCGGCGCACGGCCTGCGGTTCACGCAGTTCTATAACACCGCCCGGTGTTGCCCGACGCGGGCGGCGCTGATGAGCGGGCTCTATCAGCACCAGGCGGCCGTGGGACACATGATGGGCGATAAGGGCTATCCGGGCTACCGCGGCGACCTGAGCGACCGGTGCGTGACGATCGCCGAGGTGCTCAAGACCGCCGGCTACGGCACGTACATGGCCGGCAAGTGGCACCTGACGCCTCACACGCGGCCGGACGGCCCGAAGTACAATTGGCCCCGGCAGCGCGGCTTTGACCGCTTCTTCGGAACGATTCACGGGGCGGGCAGTTTCTACGATCCGAACAGCCTGATGCTGGATAATGAGCCCATCGTTCCGTGGGAGGACTTCTACTATACCGAGGCGATCTCCGACTATGCCTGCCGGTTCATTCGGGACCACACCGGACCCAACCCGTTCTTCATGTACGTGGCCTACACGGCGGCGCACTGGCCGATGCACGCCCGCGAAGAAGACATCGCCAAGTACAAGGGACGCTACAAGAAGGGTTGGGATGCGTTGCGCGCCGAGCGGTATGAGCGACTCAAGGCCATGGGTCTGGTCGATCCCAAGTGGCCGTTGACGCCGCGCGACGACCAGGTGCCGGCTTGGGAGGATGAGCCGCTGAAGGAATGGAACGAACGCCGCATGGAGGTGTACGCGGCGATGGTGGACAACATGGACCGCGGCATCGGGCGGATCGTGGAGACGCTTCGAGAAAAAGGGCAACTCGACAACACGCTGATCTTCTTCCTGCAGGATAACGGCGGCTGCGCGGAGGAGTACGGCAGCACGGGACAGGTCCGCCCGGACCCGGCCAAGCCGGTCGAGCTCAAGCCGATGGCGCCCGGCGAATTGCAGACGCGGATGGTGCCGGAGATGACGCGGGATGGCCGCCCCGTGCGGATGGGGCGCGGGGTGATGCCGGGCCCGCCCGACACGTTCGTGGCCTATGGACGGCCCTGGGCGAACGCGAGCAACACCCCGTTCCGCCTGTACAAGCACTGGGTGCACGAGGGCGGCATCAGCACGCCGCTGGTCGTGCACTGGCCGGCGCGAATCAAGGACGGCGGCCGCTGGCGGCACCAGCCCGGCCACCTGATCGACATCATGGCCACGTGTCTGGATGTATCCGGGGCGCGCTACCCGGACCGGCGGCGGAGCAAGGCCATCTGGCCGGCCGAGGGTCGAAGCCTGCTGCCTGCGTTTGAGGACCGCCCGATCGACCGGCCCGAAGGCCTGTTCTGGGAGCACGAAGGCAATCGCGCCGTCCGCGACGGGGATTGGAAGCTGGTCTCGCGGTATCCGGGGGCCTGGGAGCTTTACAATCTCAAGGAGGATCGCACCGAGATGCACAACCTGGCCGACCGGCACCCGGAGATCGTCCACCGGCTGGAGGCGATGTATACCGCCTGGGCCGCGCGATGCCAGGTCGTGCCGTGGGCCGAACTGAACAAGCCCAAGCCGAAAGACACGTAGTCAGACAGGCTATCGCACGCCCGTGCAAGCGGGCGATATGGCCGCGGCTGGCGATGCAAATGACTCATAGGGCACAAGATCGAGAGGCAGGCATGAAACGACGTGACTTTATCAAGCTGGCGGGGCTGGCATTGGCCGGCGCGGGTTGGGGCCGAGCGACCCAGGCGGCGGATCGTAAGCGGCCCAACTTCGTGGTGATCTACGCGGACGACCTGGGCTACGGCGACCTGAGCTGCTTCGGGCATCCGACGATCCGCACGCCGAATCTGGATCGGATGGCGGCCGAGGGCGCCAAGCTGACGCAGTTCTACTCGGCCGCGAGCGTCTGCACCCCCAGCCGGGCCGCGTTGCTCACGGGGCGTCTGCCGATCCGCAGCGGCATGTGCAGCGACCGTCGGGGCGTGCTGTTCCCCGACAGCGGCGGCGGTATCCCGGCCTCGGAAGTGACGCTGGCCGAGCTGCTCAAGGGCGCGGGGTACGCGACGGGCTGCTTCGGCAAGTGGCACCTGGGCCACCTGCCGCCATTCCTCCCGACGAACAACGGATTCGACACCTACCTGGGGATCCCCTACAGCAACGACATGGACCGGGTAGGCGGCGCCGGCCGGGCGGGGATCACGAATCCGAAGGTGGCGTACTTCAACGTGCCGCTGATGCGGGATGACAAGGTGATCGAGCGCCCGGCCGACCAGACGACGATCACGCGGCGGTACACCGAGGCGGCCGTGGACTTCATCCAAACGCACAAGGACAAACCCTTCTTCGTGTATCTGGCGCACAACATGCCGCACGTGCCGCTGTTCCGTTCCAAGGCGTTTGAGGATAAGAGCCTCCGCGGCCTCTACGGCGACGTGATCGAGGAAATCGATTGGAGCGTGGGCCAGGTGTTGGAGGCCCTTCGCCGCGAGGGCCTCGACAAGAACACGCTCGTGCTCTTCAGCTCGGATAACGGCCCCTGGCTCACGTTCAACGAGCACGGCGGCAGCGCCGGGCCCCTGCGGGACGGCAAGGGCAGCACGTGGGAAGGGGGGATGCGTGAGCCGACCATCGCCTGGTGGCCGGGGACGATCCGGGCCGGGTCGCTCCTGACGGATATGGCCAGCACGCTGGATGTGCTGCCGACCTGTGCGGAGTTGGCCGGGGCGAGGATGCCGGAGGATCGCATCTACGACGGCGCCAGCATGGTGCCGCTGCTGACCGGCACCGGGCCCGGCCGGCGGAATATCATGGTTTATTACCGTGGGACACAGTTGCGGGCGTTGCGCAAGGGGCCGTGGAAGATACACCTGTACACAAGGACCGAGTACCGTGGCCAGACGCTGGAGAAACATGATCCCCCGCTCTTGTTCAACGTGGAGGTCGATCCGGGCGAGCAGTATGAGGTGGGCGCCCGGCACCCGGACATCATTGCGGACCTGCTGGCGGAGGTGAAGAAACACCAGGCGACGGTTAAACCCGTGCCCAGCCAGTTGGAGATCCCATTGCCGAAGGCCTGAGGCGCCCGTAGGCGCCCCAGCCACGTCGTACACAGAGGTCCTTATTGACAATTGAGTGGACCACAAAGCATGTGGCCGGGGTTTTTTGTCAACCGTTCAAAGGTCAACCGTCGCTGTGGAGTAGAATTATGAATGGACGATCGAGCCGGAGGAGTTTCTTGAAGGCCACGGGCCTGGCCGCCGCGACGCTGACCACGGGTCTGCCCGCGGCCGTCGCGGGTCCAAAGCGCCCGAACGTGATTCTCTACGTGGTCGACGACCAGGGCAGCACCGATGCCGGCTGTTACGGCAACCCCGTGATCCGCACGCCGGGGCTGGATGAGCTGGCGGCGCACGGCACGCGCTTTACGCACGCCTTCTGCACGACGGCCTCGTGCAGTGCCAGCCGCTCGGTGATCCTGTCGGGTCTGTACAACCACTACAACGGCCAATATGGCCACGAGCACGCCTATCACCACTTCAGCAGTTTCGACCACGTCCGGTCGCTGCCGAACCTGCTGGCCGAGGCCGGCTATCGCACGGCCCGATGGGGCAAGTACCACGTCGCACCCGAGCCGGTCTATCATTTCCAGGAGGTGATCGGCGGCGGCGCCCCCATCCAGGGGGCCCAGCGCTGCCAACCCTTCATCGCGGCGCAGGATGAGCGGCCATTCTTCCTGTACTTCTGCACCACCGAGCCGCACCGGCCCTTCCGCCGGGATGGGGACACCTTCAAACCGGAGGACGTCATCGTGCCGCCCTACCTGCCGGACATCCCCGAGTGTCGCCAGGAGCTCGCCAGGTACTACGATTCCGTGGAGCGGGCCGACAAGGGGTTGTTGGAGCTGTTGCGTATCCTGCGCCAGACGGGGCACTGGGA
>DSDH01000247.1 GCA_011055475.1 Phycisphaerales bacterium
ACACAACCAACTGCCTCAACTGTGCCGAGGGTGTCGAGCTGATCGCCATGGGCGACCTGTTCGCCGACCGCGTCGAGGGCACGTACAACAGCCTCAAGCAGAGGATGCCCGACAAGGTCAACGTCCCCGCGGAACGCCGTTTCCACGGCTGGGACGCCTACAAGCAGGTGCTCGCCTGCGACGTGGACCTGGTCATTCACACCGAGACACCGGGCTTCCGTCCGCGCCAGGTGCGCGCGAGCATCGAGGCGGGCAAGCACGTGTTCATGGAGAAGCCCGTCGCGGTCGACCCCGTGGGCGTGCGTCATATCATCGAGACCAGCGAGATGGCCGACCGCAAGGGCCTGACCATCCTGGCCGGCACGCAGATGCGACGCATCCCCCATTTGGTCGAGGGCATACAGAGGCTGCTCGAGGGCGCCATCGGTGACCTCGTGGCCGGTCAATGTGTCCGCCTGGGAGGCGGGATGCTGGGCTGGGGTGCGCAGCAGCGTGAGGCGGGTTGGTCGGACATGGAATGGCAGATCCGACGCTGGCTCTTCTACACCTGGCTCAGCGGCGATTTCATCGTCGAGATGCACGTGCACAACCTGGACCTCATGAACTGGATCCTGGGCGGGCACCCCGTCAGTTGCATGGGCCTGGGGGGCCGACAGGTGCGAACGGACCCGCGGTACGCGGACTCCTACGATCACTTTACCGTGGAGTACGAATACCCGAATGGTGTCCGCGTGGAGTACATGGGCTGCCAGATCGACAAGGTCACCACGCGCAACGATCAGCGGGTTCAGGGCACGAAGGGCTCGGCGTATCTGGACTTCGCCAATTCGATCATCACGTCAGGCGGCGACGAATGGCGATACGAGGGGCCCCGGTACGATCCTTGCGTGCGGGCCCACGCCGACCAGATCGAGGCGATCCGAACGGGTAAGAAGCTCAACGAGGGGCGACGCATCGCCGAGAGCACGCTCACCGCGATCATGGGCCGGATGAGCGCCTACACCGGCCGGGCCCTGAAGTGGGATTGGGCGTTGAAAGGCTCCAAGCTGGACCTGAGCCCGGAGACCTACGAGTTCGGCCCCCGGTCCGAGCCGACCGTGGCCATGCCGGGCAAGACGCCCTTGATCTGACTGGGGGACGGGGGCATGAGAACCTGCGTCCTTGGGGCGCCTGGGTATCAAGGACTGAGCATGCTGGCAGCGGTATTCATTGGATTGCCTGAAGTTGGATTGATCGTTCTGGTCACGGTGCTCATCGTCGTGGGAACGACGCTGCGCATGGCCCGCGGGAAACGAAAGGACAAGGACTGACCGGTCGATCAGTCCTCACCGATGTGGCTCATCTCGACGACGCTGAGCAGCAATGACAGGCCGACTTTGTGGATGGCCTGCACGAAATGCACGTTGTCCATGGGCTTGACGATGTAGTCACTGCACCCCAGGTCCCGGCATTGCTGGATGGCCCGCTCATCGTCGGTCGTCGTCAGCATCACCACCGGGATCCCGCGCAGTTCGGGGTCGGCCTTGACCTGACGGAGGACCTCGATGCCGTCGACTTTGGGCATCCGAATATCGAGCAGCAGCAGATAATTCTTGTCCGGCTCGCGGACCGGCCCATCGCCCCGGCCAAACAGGAAGTCCAGGGCCTCCTGACCGTCCGCAAACCGGACGAGCTTGCTCCTGAAGCCCATGCGGAAAAGATTCTTCCGGATCAGGGTGAAGTGCCCGTCGTCGTCCTCCGCCACCAGGATGCTGAATTCCTTGCGCACCGACCAACCCCTGGCTGAAACCTCGCCTCTAATTCTACTCTACGTGTCTTGATTGCCCTGCGTCAAGAAAAAAAGAAACGCCTCCGGGTAAATACCGATAGGCCCCCCGTCCGCCGGAGAGGGCGTCGATAAGCGTTGGCCGCCCGGAAAGCTCCCAGGAAGGCCTAAATGCAGGTGGCCTGCGGATATGGCGAAAAAATGAAAGATTTTTTGTTTTTTTGCTTGGCGCCATCTGGACATCCTGCTATAGTACCATTCTCCAACCTCCTTGGAGACCCCAAAGTTATCGCGCGTGTATACGTGGTTTTGCCCAAAACCTCGCTATCACGCGCGGTAATTTTTTTAATCCCATCGGTATTTTCCCCTACCTGCAATTCTTATTGCAATTTCTCCGTAAGATTCTACGATGATCCTGCGGCTGGTTTGCCCCAATACTGCGAAAAAAACGCATGGAGGCCACGATGAGCGGCATTGTGCCAACCCGGGAGCAGGCCTGGCGGCTGCTCACTCAGTACACCCAAACGGACGCCCTGCTCAAACACGCCCTGGCCGTCGAGGCCGTCATGCGGCACTTTGCCCAGAAGCGGGGCCACGATCCCGAAAAATGGGGGATCATCGGGCTGGTCCACGACCTCGACTACGAGCAATTCTCACAGGAACACTGTTACAAAACCGCCGAGATTCTTCGCGAAAACCGCTGGCCCGAGGACACCATTCACGCGGTGCTTTCGCACGGCTGGGGGATTTGTACCGATGTCGCCCCGGAGCATGAGATGGAAAAAGTCCTCTTTGCCGTGGACGAGCTGACCGGCCTGGTGGTCACGACGGCTCTGGTGCGGCCTTCGCGGAGTCTGGCCGACCTGACGGCCAAGAGCGTGCGCAAGAAGTGGAAGGACAAGGCCTTTGCCGCCAAGATCGACCGCGGTATCATCACGCGCGGGGCCGAGATGCTCGGCATGGAGCTTTCCGACCTGATTACCGAGACGATCGCCGGGATGCGGCCCATCGCCGCGGAACTCGGTCTGGAGGGTTCTGGTTAGCACAAGGATGAAAGGGCACACAGATGGAACGTCCAGCCTTCTTGCACGCCACGAGACGCATGTACGGTGGAGTCGCATCAACCCGCACCCTTTGGATTGTCGCCCTGGTGACCGCGGGGTGCGCGATCGGGGGCATGATCTGGCTTTTTTACGGTGGGGGCAGTCCGGGCGGCCAAGCCGGGCCGGATAGCCCGGAGACGGGACAGGCGTCCCGGCTCGCCGCTGTCTCGACGGCTGAACCGGACGACATCCCGTCGGATTTCGTCGGCGAGACGACGTCGATACTGGCGGACGCAGAGACCCCCGCTGATTTCAACGAGGAAACACCAGAGACGGCGCCACTATCCGACGAGTCGTCTGCCGACCCCACGATCGCGGCGGGACCGCCTGAGCCGGAACGCAAGGAGGTCTCCAGAGTCGAAGAGCCCCCTGCCACACCCGTCGCGATGAAGCCGGCCCCGGAGGCTGCACCCGTATTGCCCGATGTCGAGCCGGCCGCGGCGGCGGCGATTTCTATCCCTGCCGACGTGAAACCGGACGCCCCGGTCCAGCCGGAGGCTCCGGCCACTGCGCTCCAGCCCGAATCGGTGGCGCCCCCGGAAACCATGCCAGCACCCAGCGAGATCCAACCCGAACCGACCGCAACCGCCGAGCCCATGCCCGAAGCCTCCGCCAGCGTCGCGTCCGAACCTACGCTGACCCTTGCGCCAGCGGGGGTTGAAGCCGCCCCGGGCACGGAGACAGAGGACATGCCCGGCGATCCGGCGCCCCCAACGACACCTCCGTGCCTGAGCCGCCCCTGATCGAACCGGGTATCACCGCTGCCGAGCCCGTGGCCGAGGCCACGGCGCCGGTGATGCCGGAACGAACCCGTGGTCCGTTTACCGAGGTGCTCACGGCCGATGCGCCGGCGGGCTCGGCCGCTTGGCCATCCTGGCTGCAAGTGGGTGGCGACTTCCGCTTTCGGCAGACCTACAGTGAGGCCGACCGATTGGATCGCAAGGCCCGCGGGCATGACCAGGTTTTTCAGCGGTTCCGCCTGCGGACATGGGCACGAATCGTCGCCGCGGACGATGTCGACTTCAACGTTGGCGTGGCCATGGAGCCCCGCTACTACTTCCGGCCCGACCGCGATGAGCAGTATATCAACGACGAGGTGCTGATCGACCGGTTGAACATCACGTGGCGCAACGTCGCGGACCTGCCCTTGACGGCGGTCCTCGGCCGCCAGGATATCGAGCTGGGCAGCGGCTGGCTGATCCAGCGCGGCACGCCGTTGGACGGCAGCCGGACCTACTTCTTTGACGCGGCCCGGCTCACCTGGCGGATCGACGAGCGGACCACCGCCGATCTGATCTACATCGAGAACCACGCCAACAGCAGCGCGTGGCTGCACCCCATCAACGACGCCGACCTGGACTTCGAGGAACAGGACGCCCGCGGCGCGATGGCGTATCTTTCCCGCGCCGACGGCCCCGCCGCACGGACGGCTACTTCATCTACAAGCACGACCACAATCCGAATCGCGCCTCCGGCGGCGAGGGCGACATCTATACGCTGGGCGCGATGTTTGCCGACCGCCTGAGCGAGGACTGGGAGATCAAGCTGGAGGTCGCCCCGCAGTTTGGCCATCGAAACGGCAAGAGCCTGACCAGCTTCGCCACGAACAACACACTCACGCTCCACCTGCACGACGCCGTGGAGGGGCGTCTGCGGCTGGGCTATGAATACCTGTCCGGCGATGAAGACCCCGACCGCCATTTCGACAAGCTGTGGGGCCGGACGCCGCAGTTCAGCAAGCTCTACAACGGCCCGATCGATTCGATTGACGGCCGCACCCGCGACAGTTCCAACCTGCATCGATTGAGCCTGGGCTACGTGTGCCGGCCCCGCGAGAATGTGCAGTGGGACACCGACTACCACCTGCTGTTCGCCGACGAGCACGCCACCGCATCCGGTGCGACGGGCCTGAGCGAGCACGGCATGTTCCGCGGCCAGTTGTTGACCACCCAGCTTGAGATCCAGAGCGACAAGCACCTGCGTCATCGCCTGCGGGCCGAGTTGTTCGCCCCCGGCAACTACTACAACGACGACCGGAACGACGTGGCCGTGTTCCTGCGGTACGAACTGCTGTTCACCTGGTAGTCCAGGGCCCTGCGGACACAAGACGGGCGGCGCCTCACGCGGAGACGTCGCCCGTTTAGTGTTTTGCGAGACCCGCCGGTGATCCCCGGCGACCCGCCTACTTGCCCGCGTTAGTCGCGGTACGCTCGGCCAGCTCCTTGAACGCCTCGACCTGGATCTCCTTGCCAAAGTGGGCCTCGGCGTCCATGGCGTAGACCCTCAGGGCATTGCTGTCGATCTCGTGAATGCGGTTCGTGCGGACCAGCTCATTGAAGCTGAGCTTGCGCATCACGATATCCTGCTCGTTGTTCGCGTCGACGTTCTCGACGACGCCCAGCAGAAAATCCAGG
>DSDH01000269.1 GCA_011055475.1 Phycisphaerales bacterium
GACCTGATCGATCACCAACTGCGGCTCCGATTTGAGCCGGCCGGGACCATGGACCGTCCGGCGGCGAGCCACAGCCGCTGGCCCTAGACCCGCCGGGACCGTCCGCGGGGACGGGTTTTTTCGGCGGCCTTTTGTTGACAGTCGGATGGCGGCGGCTATAATGCCTTTGTTGTGCAGTCTTTGACACGATCGAAACAAGGTGTGTGCGATGCGTGCGAGTAGGACATTGTAGCCGTGAGCGCCGGCGCAAGACAGTCTGCGACGCGGCTTTTTTCTGCGCCGCCTTCGGGTGTGGCGCGGTTGGTGCTTCAGGGACGCTGCTGCGGTTGTCGCTATCGCGGGAGGGACGGTTAATGTCCGGATGACGCGATATAAGCGGCATGGGATCGGCCGAATCGAAAAAAGGCCGAAACACACGAAGTGGCATCCTGAAGGGGTCCACTTTTTTTTATTGGTTGAGCGGCACAGGGAACGGGAAGGCATGAACCAGGAACTGATCAGGATCGTCGACAATATCGCCCGCGATAAGAACATCGATCGCGAGTCGATCTTTCAGGATCTCGAAGCGGCCATGGTCTCTGCCATCCGCAAACACTTCGGCCTCAAGGAGCTCGACAGCGAAATCACCGTGACCATTGATCGCAACAACGGCGCGATCCGGGCGTACAAGGACGCCGAAGAAATCGACATTCGCCGGCTCGGGCGGATCCCGGCCCAGACGGCCAAGCAGGTCATGATTCAGAAGCTCAAGGCCGACGAGCGGGACAGCATCTACGCCGAATACGTCAAGCGCAAAGGGGAGATCGTCAACGGCATCGCCGGACGCTACGAAGGCGGCGTGCTGGTCGTGAACCTCAGCAGCCGCGTCGAGGCGATCATGCCCAAGAGCGAGCAGATCATCGGCGAGACGCACCATCCGGGCGAGCGGATCCGCGCGATGATCCTGGACGTGCGGGAGTCGGGCAGCCAGGTCAAGATTATCCTGTCGCGCACGCATCCGGACCTGATCAAGCGGCTGTTCGAGCTGGAGGTGCCCGAGGTCGCCGAGGGCATCATCGAGATCCGCGCGCTGGCCCGCGAGGCCGGATACCGCACGAAGATCGCCGTCAGCAGCAACGACGACAAGGTGGACGCCGTCGGCGCCTGCGTGGGCGTGCGGGGAAGCCGCATCCGAAACATCGTCGACGAGTTGGGCGGCGAGAAGATCGACATCGTGCGTTGGAGCGACTCGTCGCAGACGCTGATCGCCAACGCGCTCAAGCCGGCCGAGGTCAGCGAGATCGCAATCTGCTTCGAACTGGGCCGGGCCACGGTCGTCGTTCTTGAAGAGCAGTTGAGCCTGGCCATCGGCAAACACGGCCAGAACGTGCGACTGGCCGCCCGGCTGACCGGTTGGGACATCGACATTCTCACGCCCGACGAATACAATAAGGAAGTTGAGCGTTTGACCCAGTGCGTCAAGGCGATCGAGGGGGTGGACGATCGGCTGGTGGATCAGTTGATCGCCTTGGGTATTATCTCCGTGTTGGACCTCGAAGAGGTGGGTTTCGAGCCCCTTGTCACCGAACTTGGTCTGGACGAAGACGTGGCCTCGCGCGTGGTGGCCGCGGCCGAGCAACAAGCCAAGGAGCTGGCTGCCGAGAAGGCCAAAAAGCAGGCCGAGGATATTCTGGCCCAGGAGCAGGCCCAGCTTCAGTCGCAGGCGGGCCCGCGGGCCGACACGGACGAGCAGCAGGCATGAGCCCGGGCCTGGCCCGGGATGTAACGTGGGAGAAGCGGTTTGGCAAAAACAACAAGAGTCCATATCCTGGCCAAGGAGCTCGGTGTTACGAGCAAGGCCATTATCGAAAAATGCCGGGCTGAGAACCTGGACGTGAAGAACCATATGTCCACGATCTCCGTGGGTTTGGCGGCAACGATCCGCGAGTGGTTCAGCGAGGGGGAGCACAGCACCACGGTGGAACAGAGCAAGCCGGTGGATCTGGAGCGGGTCCGGGTTCGTCGCAAGAGGAAAACCCCGAAGGCCGAGCCCGTAACCGCGGAAGCCCCACCGGCTGCGGAACCGGCGCCGGCCCCCGAGGCTCCGGCGGCCGAGACCCCGGTGGTTCAAGAGGCGGCCACCGAGTCGGCGGCGCCTGAAGCGGCGCCGGCGGCGGTCACACCGGCAGCCGAAGCCTCCACACCGCCGGCCGAGGAAACCGTCGCTCCGGAGCCCACCGCCGAACCCGAACCCACCGAACAGGCCGGTCCGGAGGAGCCGGAAGAGCCTGAGCAAAAGGAACCCATTCAGCCCGCCGGCCCCATGCTCGAAAAGCCCAAGCCTGCCAAGGTGACAGGCCCGCGGGTCGTGCGTGTGGAAGCCGTCGAGCCGGATGAGCTGACGCGGCGGGGTCGGGGGCCGTCGCGCGGCCCGCGCCCACGACGCAGTGAGCCCTTTTCGGAACCGCTGGTTCCCGTCGCGGACGCGGATGCCGCTGCGGGACGGCGGCGCGGGCGCGACAAGACGCATGGCCGACGTAAGGACACCGGGGAAGAGGCCGGGCCCGATCGCCGTCGCGCGCTGCAGATGCGGATGCGGGCCCGCGACGTGGAGGACCGCCGGGCCCGTCTGGCGGCCGCCGGAGGACAGGGCCTGCGAGGACGGCCTTCGCGCCGCATCGAGACCCGACGCGGCGGCGAGCAGGCGCACGCGCATCGCCCGGAAAAGGCAACCATCAGCGAGCCGATCACGGTCAAGGACCTTTCGGCGGTGCTGGCCGCGAAGACCGGCGAGATCATCTCCCGGCTCATGCAGCAGGGGATCATGGCGGCGGCCAACCAGGTGATCAGCCCGGACATGGCCGAGTTGATCGCCCTGGAGATGGGCACCGAACTCACCGTGGAACGGCAGCAGACCCTCGCGGACCGGATCGCCCAGGCGTTCAAGGAGCGTTCCCGCGAACACCTCGAACGGCGTCCGCCGGTGGTGACCATGCTGGGTCACGTGGATCACGGCAAGACGTCGCTGCTGGACCGGATCCGCTCGACCCACGTGGCGGCGGGCGAGGCGGGCGGCATCACGCAGCACATGGGGGCCTACCAGGTCGATCTGGCGGGCAAGAAGGTGACGTTCCTCGATACGCCGGGACACGAGGCCTTCACGGCGATGCGGGCCCGCGGCGCGCACATGACCGATATTGTGGTCCTGGTGGTCGCGGCCGACGACGGGCTGATGCCCCAGACGATCGAGGCGATTCACCACGCCAAGGCGGCGGAGGTGCCTATCCTCGTGGCCCTGAACAAGATCGACCTGCCCGGGGTGGACACCAACCGCATCTACGGCCAGTTGGCCGAGCATGAGCTGACCCCCACTGAATGGGGCGGGCAGACCGAAGTGGTCAAGACCAGCGCCGTGACCGGCCAGGGCATTGAGGATCTGATCGAACACATCGACTACCTGGCCGAGTTGAAGAACTTCCAGGCCGATCCGACGATTCCGGCCACGGGATGGGTGGTTGAGGCCAAGCAAACCAGCACGCAGGGGCCGGTGGCCACGCTGCTGATTCGGGAAGGCCAGCTCAACAAGGGCGATATCGTCCTGGCCGGGCCGTGTTACGGCCGCATCCGCACCCTGACCGACAGCCGGGGCCGTCGCATCAAGAAGGCCGTCAGCTCGATGCCCGTCGAAGTCTCCGGCCTGGACGACGTGCCGGAGGCCGGCGACCGGTTCTTCTGCCTGGACGATCTGAACCAAGCGAAGGAAGCCGCCGAGCAGACCCGGGCCCGGATGCGGGAGCGATCGTTGGCCCGGCGCACGCAGGTGACGCTGGACAATCTCTTCAGCCAAATCGAGGCCGGCCAGGTCAAGGAATTGAACCTGATCGTCCGGGCCGACGTGCAGGGCTCGGTGGACGTGCTGGTCAAGTATCTGACCGAATTGAGCACGGAGGAGATTCAGATCAAGATTCTGCATGCGGCCGTGGGCGGCGTCACGGAAGGCGACGTGGTGCTGGCCGAGGCGTCGGACGCAATCATCATCGGCTTTAACGTGTCCGCGGACGAACGCGTCAAGGCCATCGCCGACTCCAAGGGCGTGGACATTCGTTTTTACAACGTGATCTACCGGATTACCGAGGACCTCAAGGACGCCATGGTCGGCATGCTCGAACCGGAGTACCAGGAGAAAGAGCTGGGTCGGCTGACCGTCCGCGAAACGTTCAAGGTCTCGAGCCTGGGCACCATTGCGGGCTGTTACGTGAACAGCGGCGTCGTCCAGCGCAACGCCTACCTGCGGCTGATCCGGGACAACATCGTCATCAAGGATAAGTGCACCATCGAATCGCTCAAGCACTTCAAGGACGACGCCCGGGAGGTTCGGGCCGGTCTGGAGTGCGGCGTCAAGATCGCCGGATTCGATGACATCAAGAAGGACGACGTGCTCGAAGCTTACGAAATCGTGGAGGTCGCCCGGACGTTGTGATCCAGCATGCCGTGGCGGCTTGCCCCACGGCCTTGGGCGGGAGTCGGATCATGTCATACAAACGACCACCATCCCGGCGACAGGTGAAGATCGCACGGGTCCTGCGGGACGCGATCAGCGAGACGATCACGCACCACCTCAACGACCCGCGGATCGAGGGCCTCATCAGCGTCACGGAGGTCGACGTCTCGCCCGATCTGCGGAACGCGGACGTGTCGCTGAGCATCATGGCCCCCGACGAACCGACGCGCCGGCGGACCCTGCATGCTATCCTCCATGCCTCCCGGCACATCCAGACCCTGGTGGGCCAGCAGGTCACCAGCCGCTATTGTCCGCATCTCCATTTCCGGGAGGACGACAACCTGCGGCGGACCCTGGAGACCCTGAACCTGATCGAGGAGGTGTCCGCGGAGTGGCGGCCACCGTCGGACGACGCCCCGCCGGACACCCCGGACCCGTAGACCCGTAGGATGGCCGGAGCATGAAAGACAGCAAACAGTACGCCCAGCGGATCAAAGACGCCTTTCGATCGTTCAAACGCAAGGACGCCAAGGTCCGTCCGCCGTCGTTCGACAAGCCGCTCGACGCGCTGGTCTACGCCGTGATCGCCGAACATGCCTCGCGGAGCGAAACGACCCGCATCCTCAAGGCGTTTGAAGGTCATTTCGTGGACACCAACGACCTACGGGTCTCGCGCTCCGAGGAGATTCTGGAGGTGATCGGGACGAACGTCCCGTGGGCTCGGAAGGTTGCCAAGGCTTTGCCGCGGGCGCTGAACGCCCTGTTCAACCTGTACGACGGGCTCACC
>DSDH01000614.1 GCA_011055475.1 Phycisphaerales bacterium
GCGGCGCGGTGATCGCCCCCATGTCGCTGGGGCTGGACGGCTCAGTCTATGTCGGCGGCGTCTACCACTCCACACTGTACGCTTTGGACCCCGCGGATGGGAGCATCCGCTGGGAGTGTGATCTATCCGGCCCGGAGGAGGACGACACCAAGTGCTTTGTCGCCGCGCCCGTCGTGGGGTCGGATGGGACCGTCTACGTCACGTTGCGGCACGATTCCAAGCTGTACGCGATCGACCCTGAGACCGGCGAGGTGGCTTGGGCAACCGAATTGTGGCATGAGCCCGAGCTGGTGGGCTACTGGAACCTGGACGTGGAGTCGCTTAATCCGACGGTCGGTTGCCTGCCAATCGACCAGACCGGGATCCGGATACCCGACAGTTCACCGTACGCAAGAGACGCGCGCACAACCACCACGGCCATGTGGATAAACGGCATACATGGAAGTGCCCTTTGGAGGGGAGCGTTCAGGGTCGACGATTTTGTCTGGCCGGCAGGCACGCGGGCCCGCACCTTTGCCGCCTGGCTTAGACCCCGGCCTCTACCGGCCTCTGAGAGCATCGTGGTCCAGTGGGCGCCGAAAGAAGGGACCGGCGAATCCTGCCGGATCATCGTGACGGGTACGAGCGATCCGGCATCGGGCGCGCAGGTCCGCGCCGAGATCAATGGCGGTTATCTCCAAGGACACAGCCACCTGATGACGACGTATCAGTGGCACCACATAGCCGTCGTGATCGAAGATGGCGAGCCCCCGATCGGTATCGAGCACGTCAAGATATATGTCGATGGTGTTTTGGATGCCGATGCAGAAAGCAACTCCGGCATGGCCGCTTGCAGCCGCTCTATTGGGATCAAGCCATACGAAGATCAGCCGTCGACGCTCGTCTTTCAGGATCCCTCTCGGGTCGCCTTGGATGACGTACGGCTCTATCGAGCGGCCTTGACTCCTGAGCAGATCATGGAGGTCATGGCCTCCACAACGGGTCCGACGTGGGCCGACCCCGAACCCGATGCGCCCAGCGCGAGCCTGCCGTTGATGGAGGATGGCTTCGGCTGGATGCAGCCGGCGGTCGGCCCCGATGGCACGATCTACGTGGGGGCCGACGATGGTTACTTGCGGGCCGTGCGGCCGGATGGGACCCTGCGATGGGTCAAGCACCTGGGCTTCGGCTCGCCGCAGTCCTGCCTGGCCAGCGCCGAGGGGTGGGTTTACGTCACCGGCATGGACGGCGAAATGGTCGTCCTGGCGGCCGATGGCCGGTTCGTGTCGCAACTGGACACCTCCGACTTGGTCTCGCGGCTCATCCCCGGTTTGCCGCCTGGTGTCGAACCGGGCAGCACGCTGCTGTCCTACCCGGTGCTCGGATCGGACGGCACGGTCTATATCAGCGACGCCTATAACCGCCTGTGGGCGATCGCCCGGCACGGATGCGGCGACCCCGTGGCCCGGCTCTCGACGGCGGCGTTCGATCGGGCCAATATCCAGGCCGACCTCCACGTCAATCTGGCCGACGTGGCGGTTCTGGCCGAGCAGTGGCACCAGTGCAATGAGACGGATCAGCCGTGCACGACGGAGCCCGGCTGGACGTACGTCGCTACCGACGGTGACTGCCCCTACACGCTCACTTTCCTGGGCAGTGACCTGAACCGGGACCTGTACGTGGATATCCGGGACCTGGCGGTCCTGGTGGAAAGCTGGCTGCTGGGCGATTGAGCCCGGCGCGTATGCCTTAGCGCGGAGGGATACGATGAAGACGCGACCGACACGGATGGAGACACTCGTGGTCACGGGCGTCATGGTGTGTGCCATCCTCATCGTCTGGCCCCTGACGGGCCGGGCGCGGAACGATGCCCGGGCGGGCGTGTGCATGGCCAATCTGCACCTGCTCAGCCAGGCATGGCTGGACTATGCCACGGACAACGACGGGAAGATCTGCAATGGGCTCGTCCCAGCGAGCACTCAATATGCGAATGTGAGTTATTGGTGGAGTCGGGGCTTCACCGACACTGCCTGGTGGGTCAATCCGCCGCACAACGCCCAAGGCATCTACACGGGCCATCCCGTTCCTTGCCCCAGCAAGGATGAGCTGAACGGCATCCGCACCGGCAAGCTGTTCCCCTACGTCAAGTGCCTTGATATCTACCACTGTCCGCGGGACACCACCTACCTGCGTACGGCGAATCGAGGCGGCTGGCGAAGCTACTCTGTCACGGGCTTGATGAACGGCGAGCAACCCTATCCCCCCCAATGTGTGCACAACATGAACGAGATTGTCAACCCCGCCTGCAAGTACGTCTTCCTTGAGACCACTGATCCGCGGGGGTGGAACATGGGCTCCTGGATTATGGACCCCTATCAGGACCGCCCGTCTTGGATTGACCCCGTAGGGGTCTACCACGATGGGCGAAGTGCCTTCGGCTTTGCCGACGGCCACGTCGATATACATGCCTGGGTAGACAAGAGCACCCTGGATATGGCCGAGAACGGCGAGTTCTTCCGGCCCGTCAGTTGGTCCGTGGGCGAGGGCCAAGACATATTTTACATGGTCCGGGGATACTTCCCCGGCCGACGATGATCGCCCGGCTATCCGGACGGAGCAAGCCCATGCAAGAGGAGCGTGAGACGATGAGACGTCGATTGAGCCTCACGGAACACGGTGTTGTCGCCGGAATGATCGTGTTCGCCCTGTTGGTGATCCTGCCCCTGCCCGGCCGGGCGCGGGATCAGGCCAGGTCGGCCGCCTGTATGACGAATCTGCGCCTGCTCACCCAGGCATGGCTCGAATATGCCGCGGATTATGACGGCCACCTGGTCGGCGGCTCGGATTACCATTCTGCCACTAGGCCGACCCCTTATCGCTGGGTCGAACGGCCGCTCTACAGGGACACGGACAACCCCGGCGCCCCACCCGAAGGCCGCAACAGCCCTGTTCCACCGATGAGCGACCTCTGCCTGGAATACCGGCTCAACGGCATCCGGGCGGGAAAGCTCTTTCCCTACGTGCAGGACACCCGCCTCTACCATTGCCCCAATGATCGCACCTGGCTCGACGTGCCCGAACCCTACGCCGCCTATCGGTCCTACAGCATCTCCGGCACGATGAACGCCGAAGACTACGCAACGCGTTTGGGCTGGCCGGGTTACGTGCCACCCTCCGGTTACCGCGCCATCACCATGCCTGACGGCTCTACGCACCGGCTCGTTTTGGCCGAGGACTACAGCCAAATCCGCAACCCCTCAGCCAAGTTCGTCTTCATGGAAGAATCTGCCTTCACGCATAACCACCACTGGCTGTACGGCAGCTTCGTCCTGATGGGCCAGGGGTTCTGGTCATGGTGGGACTGGCCGGCTCCTTTCCACGAGAACCAAACCAACATCGGCTTTGCCGACGGCCACGTGGAGGTGAAGCAATGGCAGGATGAACGAACGATACGGCTGACTCGCGGCGAGCTGATTTCAATCACTCAGCCGGACAATCCCGACCTGCTCTGGATGATCCACGGCTATATGCTGGACCGCTGAGCCGGCGTAGCGGCCGACTCAAAGCGCCGCAAGATCGTCGGCGTCGAGCCGATCCTTCGGGCGGCCCGTGGCACGCTTGTTGCGAATGAGGTCTCTCTTCCCAATGAACGGAATCGTCAACCCGTCCATCTCGATCACACACCTGTCCGACCGGGCATCGTCGAAATCGACTCCGTCGATCGCCGTCACAATGTCGATCCGCCGTGGGGCCACGCCGATCTGAAAGACCACACCCGGCGTGGCAAACGTCGTCTCATCGACCTGGTCAAGGGGGGCGCCAAACCGCGCCAAGGCCGCGTAGACCTTGCGCGCGTTGTCCCGTGCGGGCACCACCCACAGATCCATGTCGCCCGTGGCGCGGGGTCGGCCATGGACGGCCATCGCGAAGGCGCCGACCACCAGGAAATCAACCCCCGCGTCGGACAAGCACTGCAACATCTCTTTGTAGTCTTCGTTCAACATCGGCCCCGCTCAACGACCACAGCTCACGGGTCAGTTCCCATACCGCCGCCACCCGATACGCAGGCGTGCCCGGCACGGACGAATCCCCCCGGTCATGCCCCCGGTAGAGACACGCCCGGGTGCGGTCCATCCGCCCCATGGAATCAGCGTCCGCGTTCATGCCGTCAGTGTACCTCCCGGCACATGTGTTGTCAAACGGACCGAGGCGCAGACCATCCGGTGAGAGCACGTCCGGCCGGTCTACCGCCCCTGCTCCATCAGGGCGATGAACGCGGCGAAGAGGTACGCCGAATCGTGCGGGCCGGGGGAGGCCTCCGGGTGGTACTGCACGCTAAAGGCCCGCTTCCGGGCGCAGCGGATGCCCTCGTTGGTCTGGTCGTTGAGGTTCACATGCGTGACGTCCACCCCGGCGGGCAGCGTCTCGACATCGACGCAAAAACCATGGTTCTGGCTGGTGATCTCGACGGCGCCGGTATCCAGGTTCTTGACCGGGTGGTTGGCGCCGTGATGGCCGAACTTGAGCTTGTAGGTCTTGGCCCCCAGCGCCAACGCCAGAAGCTGATGCCCCAGGCAGATGCCGAAGATGGGCTTTTTGCCCAGCAGGCCGCGGATCGTCGCGATGGCCACACCCACCGCCGCCGGGTCGCCCGGCCCGTTGCTCAAGAACACGCCGTCCGGGTGCCGTTGCAGGACCTCCTCGGCGCTCGCCGCCGCAGGCACGACCGTCACCGCGCAGCCCTGCGACCGCAAGAGCCGCAGGATGTTGTACTTGATGCCGTAATCGAACGCCACGACCCGGTACTTCACCGGCGGCTTGTGCGCCTCGCCCGTCAGCACGTCCACGACCGGCTCGTCCCAGTCGTAAGGCGCCTCCACCGTCACGTCGCGGACGATGTCCCGCCCCACCAGGCCGGGGTAGCGGTCCAGCTTGGCCCGCAACGCGTCCAGGTCCGTCGGCACCGAGGAGATAATCCCGCGCATGGCCCCCTGCTCCCGGATGTGCCGCACGAGCCGCCGCGTGTCGATGCCCTGCACGCCGACGACGCCGTGGGCCCGCAGGTACTCATCGAGCGACCGGCCGCTTCGCCAGTTGCTCGGATGCGGGCAGTTCTCCTTGACCACGAACCCCCGCACAAACGGCCGGCGGCTCTCCACGTCCTCGTTGTTCGTGCCGTAGTTGCCGATCAGCGGGTACGTCATCGTCACGATCTGCTCGTTGTACGACGGATCGGTCAGGATCTCCTGGTAACCGGTCATGGCCGTGTTGAATACCAC